>DATEGR010000134.1:0-10324 GCA_035279985.1 Verrucomicrobiia bacterium | reverse complement strand
GCTCGCGCCAGATTTCCAGGGCCTGCAGGCCCGAGCCGGCAGCGTGAATCTGGTAACCATGCCGTTCCAGCACACGTTGCATCAACCGGCGCAAGGCGATCTCGTCTTCGACCAGCAGAATCGTCTCGGTGCCGCCCGGCGTCTGGGACGGAGTGGCGGGCTGGTCCCCGTTAACGAGTTTCCGGGCCAGGCGCGGGAAATAAACGTGGAAGGTGGTTCCCTGGTTGAGGTGGCTTTCGACTTCAATCCAGCCCTGATGTTGTTCGACGATGCCAAAGACGGTGGCCAGTCCCAGACCGGTGCCTTTGCCCACGTCCTTGGTGGTGAAGAAGGGTTCAAAGAGGTGGGGCAGATGTTCGGGGGCCACACCGCAACCGGTGTCGGTGATGGACAGGCGGACAAAGTCGCCGGGCCGGGCGGTATGTTTGGTGAACCGGGTGGTGTCGTTAAGGGTGATCGGGGCGGTTTCCACGGTGAGCCGCCCGCCTTTGGGCATGGCGTCGCGGGCATTGACGGCCAGGTTCATGAGGATTTGTTCCAACATGCCGGGGTCGGCGTGGATGGGAGCGCCGCCGGGGGCGTAACGGGTTTCCAGGGCGATATCTTCGCCGATGAGCCGGCGCAACATTTTGGTGACGTTGGCGACGACCTCGTTGAGGTCGAGGTCGGCGGGTTGCATGGGCTGGCGGCGGCTGAAGGTGAGCAACTGGCGGGTCAGGTTGGCGGCGCGATTGGCGGCGCGGAAGATTTCGGCGTTGGCGGAACTTTGCTCGTCGGGCGTGAGCGTGCCCATCTGCAAAAGGGAGACGTTGCCCTGAATGACGGTGAGGATGTTGTTGAAATCGTGGGCGACCCCGGCGGCCAGTTGGCCGAAGGCCTGCATCTTCTGTGATTGCCGCAATTGCGATTCCAGTCCCTTGCGCTCGGTGATGTCACGGAAACTCCAGATTCTTCCGTAATGTTTTCCCTCTTTTCCGATGACCGGCGAGGAATACCGGTCCAAAATGGTTCCATCCTTTAATTCAATCTCGTCCCGGCTGATTTCGGTGGGGTGCGAATAGAGATGGGTGACTTTTTCAACGAATTGTTCAGGGTTTTTGGTCTGGTTCATGACGAACTGAACCTGCTTCTTGTCATCATTTTCATCCAGGATGTTTTGGGGAATCTTCCACAACTCAGCCGTCCGCTGGTTTTGGAGAATCTTCTTTCCTTCATTGTCCACCACCAGAATTCCTTCAATGGAGGAATTGAGCTGGGCTTCGAGCAGCGCCGTCTTCCCACGCAACTCTTCTTCCGCGTGTTTGCGCTCGGTAACGTCGCGAAAACTCCAGACGCGGCCAGTGGGTTTGCCGTCAAGCCGCTGGGGGCAGGAATAACGCTCAAAAACACGTCCATCCTTGAGTTCCAGCATGTCGAAACCCTCCGCCCCGGTATCCGCATAAAGTTCCCGCACTCTGCGCAAGAAGGCCTCGGGATCCTTGAGTTGCTCCGTGACCAGGGCCAGCACCGGTGCATCGTCGCGCGCGTCCAGCAGATTCTGGGGAATATGCCACAGCGACTGGAAACGTTTGTTGAAGGTGACAATCCGGCCGGCGAGGTCCACCACCAGAATTCCGTCAGCCGTGGAGTCGATGGTGGATCGCAGGAGTGAAACCGTACGCTGCAATTCCTGCTGTGCGTGCTCGCGTTCGGTGACGTCAAGGAAGCTCCAGACACGCCCAACCGGTTTGTCTTCGAGATGTTGCGGACAGGAATAACGTTCAAACACGCGCCCATCCTTGAATTCAAGCACATCGAAGCTCTCCGCTTCCGGCGTCGCGTAAAGTTCCCGCACCTTGTTCAGAAAGGTATCCGGCTCCTTGAGCTGGCTGATGGCATGGGCGAGGGCAGCGTCATCATTGCGCGATTCAAGAATATTTCGCGGCATCTGCCATAAGGATATGAAACGCTCGTTGAAAGAAATAATCTGGCCGGCCTGATCCACCACCAGAATGCCGTCCGCCGTCGAGTTTAACGTGGACTGAAGCAATGAAACCGTGCGCCGCAATTCCATTTCAGCCTGTTTGCGTTCGGTAATATCGAGCAGGAAACCGTGCCACAAAAAGCTGCCATCCGGTTCACGCACCGGCGATGAGCAGCCCTCGACCCAGATCAAGCCCTTCTCCGGATGATAAACTCGAAATTCCTCCCGCCACCGGGACATGTTGTTCGCGGATTTTTCGACGGATGTTTTCAAGCGGGCAATGTCGTCCGGATGAGTTCGGTTCAGAGCCGGACTGGCATCCTGGATGAGGTCTTCGGGTTTGCAGCCGTAAATGTTTTCAATGCTCGGGCTGGCGTAGGGAAAACAGGTGGTCCCGTCCGGTCGAAGCCGATAGGCGTGAATGACGCCCGGCGCCGTGGCGGCCAGCTTGGAAAGTTGTTCCTCCAGTTTGAGCCGCTCTTGCACGGCCGCTTCCGATTTCTTCCGTTCGGTAATGTTTCGGACGATGACGACGACCCGATTTTCGAACAGCGGCACCAGTCTCGCTTCGTAGAAACTTTCCCCCTCTTCCCGTGCCAGTGAATATTCAATGCTGACCGGGTTATTTTCCTTCGACACCCGGGCCATGGCTTCACGGAACTGGTCGCCAACCTGTTTGACGGGGATATCCTGAATCCGCTTCCCGAAGAATTTCTGGCGCTGGAGCAGGAGATCGCCTTTGGCGCCTCCTTTGAAGTCGAGAATGGTGCCTTCCTGATCGAGACAGAACAGCAGATCGGGGATGGCCTGGAAGACCGCGCGCATTTCTGAATTCGCCTGCAACAGCTCCTGTGAACTCAAGTCGAGGGAGCGTTCCAACATCACGCGGTCCTCATCAAATTCCGTATAGGCTGCGTTGATGGCGCTGATAAAGTTCTGGCATCCTTTGGGGAGTGTGAAGTTTCCTCCGAAGTGCCGCTTGAGCTGGCGTTTCAACAGGCTGTGCATGGGTTGCAGGTTATTGCTCTGAAAACGTGGTGATGGTCATGGTCTGGTTGTGCAACTCGCATTTGGCGCCGGGCGTGAACGGGGAAATTTCGCCGTAGGAATAGAACCCCGTCAATACGGTGCGTTCACCCAGGACATCACGTACGCCTTCGACTTCCTCTTCGATGCGTTGTTTCAGGACGAGTTTTCGACCCACACAACTGATCAGAATCGCCAGGTCGGGACTGGCGGAACCCATCGCCTGGTAGCTGGTGCGGGCGGCTCCGGCGGCGCCGTCAATCAGCCGGTCAAAGTTTGCTTTCATCAGGCGCGCGTAGGCTCCTTCCGGAACATCTCCCGCAAAGGTCATGTTCTGCTCCTTTTCATCCACGGATAAAATGGTGCGAACGACCGCCGTATCGCCGGTCTTGGTTCGCAGGCTTAAGGGAAACAGCAAGCCGGCGGCCGGGAGCTTTTCCGCGTGTTCACCGAGATATCTTTTGTACAGGCCAAGAGCCGATTGTCCGTCCAGTTCATACAAAACATTCCCCTTTGACCGGGTGATGAGCCGCTCCGGGCCGAAGGAATCCCAGCCGCCCAGGGAGCCAAAACCGATTTTCAAACGGTTTCCGTACAGACCCAGGGCGACAATGGTTTCCTTTTCCGGAATACCGTTCCAGCAGACCAGGGTTTCCTGAAATCTTGCGCCGTCGCCAGCCAGCCCGCCGGTGACGGTGACCCCATGGGGTAGATGTTTCATCAAACCCCGGACCAGATCGCTCCCGTTGACTTTCAATCCGTCAGAAAACACCAGAACATGCGCCAGTTTGTCCGGTGTTCCTGATTTTAATCCGGGGACCGAAGGTGGGAATGCCTGAGCCAGAAACTCACCCGCCTGGGAGCTGCCTTCAAACTCATTGAGCCTGGCCCGGGCGCCTTTGATTTGCGTGTGTTCAAAATTCACCGCGGTGGCGATCAGCGATTCATCCAATACTTCGGTGCCGCAAATCTCGCCCGCCGTCGAACAGCCGAGAACCATGGCCGACGGATAGGATTTTCTGATGGCATCAATCGCCTCCGAGTGCCCGAGGGCGGAAACAGCGCCAAAAACCAGGACCAACCGGGCGGATTCTCCCGGGTTTCCGGAACTGATGGAGGTCCAGCCGGTTGAGGTGGTCCACTTTCTTTGCTCAATCTTCACAGTTCGTGGCAAGCCGCAATTGGAATGCCAGAACCGGTGGTTTTGTTACCAACCTTTGCTTTTGACCGACAGCGAGTTATTTCAATGTTTTAACAGGCTGTATTAATAGTTAAGATTAAACTTCCTGCCAAAGACGCAACCTGCTTTTCAGCCGCCAGCCCCTTGATTTTACGGGGAAAAATGATAAGGCGCGGTCAGCCGAGCCGCTTTCGCAGGCCGTCAAGCTGGTCGCTGAGCGCTTTCGGCAGCTGGCTGTCGAATTTCGCGTAATTCGCGGCCACGTCCTTTGCTTCCTCTTTCCAGCCGGCCACGTCCACGGCGAGCAATTGAGGGAGATCGTCGGCGGGCAAATTCAACCCCGAAACGTCGAACGCGTCCAACGTGGGCAAATTCCCAATCGGCGTCTTTTGCGCCTTGCCATTACCTTCAACCCGTTCGCAAATCCACTTGAGCACGCGGCTGTTTTCGCCGTAACCGGGCCAGAGCCATTTGCCGTTCGCGTCCTTGCGAAACCAGTTCACAAAGTAAACCTTTGGCAGCTTGGCGCGGTCGGTGCGTTGGGCGAAGGAGAGCCAGTGCGCGAAATAATCGATCATGTTGTAGCCGCAAAAGGGCAGCATGGCGAACGGATCACGGCGCATCACGCCGGCCTGCCCGAGTGCGGCCGCGGTGGTTTCCGAGCCGCAAGCCGAACCCATGAACACGCCGTGCTCCCAATCAAACGCCTCGTTCACCAGAGGAATCGTGTGCGGCCGGCGTCCGCCAAAGAGAATGGCTGAGAGCGGCACGCCTTCGGGATTCTGCCAGTCCGGATCGATGACCGGGCATTGCGCCGCCGGTGCGGTAAAGCGCGAGTTCGGATGCGCCCCCTTCTTTCCATTGTCGGGCGTCCATTCGTTGCCCTGCCAGTCAATGCCTTTGGCCGGGGCCGGCACGCCCATGTCTTCCCACCACACATCATTGTCCGGCGTCAGTACGACATTGGTGAAAATGGTGTTCTTCGCGCACGCCGCCAGGGCATTGGGGTTGGATCGCGCGGAAGTGCCCGGCGCGACGCCGAAAAATCCCGTCTCGGGGTTCATCGCGTAAAGCCGCCCGTCCCGGCCGATCCGGATCCAGGCGATATCGTCGCCGAGGGTCGTCACTTTCCAGCCCGGCACCGTCGGTTGCATCATGGCCAGATTGGTTTTTCCGCAGGCGCTCGGAAACGCCGCGGCGACGTAATATTTTTTGCCCTGCGGCGACGTCAGGCAAAGAATGAGCATGTGCTCGGCCATCCAGCCTTCCTTTTTTGCCACCGTGGAGGCGATGCGCAGGGCGAGGCATTTTTTGCCCAGCAACGCGTTGCCGCCGTAGCCGGAGCCGTACGACCAGATGGAAGGTTCCTCAGGGAAATGAACGATGTATTTGTTTTTTGGGTCGCCTTCGCACGGCCAGGAAACATCCGGTTGGCCGGGCTTCAACGGCGCGCCCACCGAGTGCAGGCAGGGAATGAACGTGCCGTTCGCGCCCAGCTTGTCCAGCACCGCTTTGCCCATGCGCGTCATGATGCGCATGTTGACCACCACGTAGGGTGAATCGCTGATTTCAATGCCGATTTTGCAAATGGGGGAATCGAGCGGCCCCATCGCAAAGGGAATCACATACATCGTCCGGCCTTTCATGGAACCCTTGAACAGCCCCAGCAGCTTCTGCTTCATCTCGGCGGGATCGGCCCAGTTATTCGTCGGCCCGGCTTCCGCTTTCGTTTTTGCGCAGATGAAGGTCCGGTCTTCCACGCGGGCTACGTCGCTCGGATGCGACCGCGCCAGATACGAGCCGGGGCGCTTCTTTTCGTTGAGCCGGGTGAAAGTGCCGCTTTTGACCATCAGGTCGCACAGCATCTGATCTTCCGCCGCCGACCCGTCACACCAATGGATGCGCTCCGGTTGGCAGAGGTCGGCCATTTGCCGGACCCAGTTGAGAATGTTTTGATTGGAAGTCTGCGGTTTGTCGTATGCGATGCTCATTATCTGTATTGATGCTTTGCTTTAACCTGTCGATGTCCGCACAAACTGCCAGAAGCGCGCGAATTTGAACAGTTAAAATTATGATTTTGTGCGTTCCTTTTGCTTCGCGCCGTCCCTGGAATTATGCTAAGAGTGAATCGAATGAATCCGTCGTCTGCCCATCACGCCGGGCCGTCTGAGGCCAATGCCTGCCTCGCCCGCTCGGTGGTGGACACGCTGGCCGAGGAACCGACGCTGGAGGCGGTGACCATCGACCGCGCGCATCGGAAAATTTCCGTGGCTACGCTGGGCCGCGCCGATGTGACCCGCCTGACCGAACGCATCACCACCCAGTTTCAGACGGCCCAGGCCGCCGCCGCCGGCCATACCTGCTCCCTGTTGAGCGGCGAGGGTGATTGCTTCTCGTGCGACACGCCGTTGTCCGAGGACGAACGCAAACGAATCACCATCCAAAACGACGGTCCGACGACGACCATTGCGCGGGTCACGTGCCCGACCGCGCCGACCTTCTGGCGCTGGCGCGACATGCCGTTTCCGAAAGTCGTGCCGCGCGACGTCGAATTTCTCGAGCACGTCGGGGAGATTGACGAATGGAAAACCCAGCTGGCCGCCGCAATTTTGTGCGGTGTCTTCGGATTGGCCGGCTTTTTCCTCGGTCGGTTTGGGCAGCCCACACCGTCGGTTCTCAGTTTCATCGCGGCCTATCTGGCCGGCGGTTTCTATCCGGCGGAGGAGGTCTGGGAAAGATTGCGCAAGCGCACGATCGACGTGCATTTCCTCATGCTCGCCGTGGCGGTGGGCGCCGCTTCCATTGGCGCCTGGGCGGAAGGCGCCACGCTGCTGTTTTTGTTCTCCCTCTCCGGTGCGCTCGAACATTACGCGCTCGGTCGCACCCAGAAGGAAATCCGCTCGCTCTTTCGCGACGCGCCCAAAGTCGCCACGGTAATTGACACCCACGGCAAGGAACGCGAAGTCAACGTCGAACAACTCAAACAGGGGATGCGCCTGCTGATCAAGCCCGGCGCGCAGTTTCCGGTGGATGGTGAAATCGCCAGGGGCAACACGGCCGCGGATGAATCGAACCTGACCGGCGAAGCGACGCCGGTAAAAAAGGCCGTCGGCGACACCGCGCTGGCGGGCACCATCAACCTTTGGGGCGCGGTCGAAGTCGTTGTCGCACGGCCCGCCGCCGAAAGCGCGTTGCAGAAAATCATAACGCTCATCAAGGACGCGCAGCAGCGGAAGGCGCCGGCGCAACAGTTCACCGACAAATTCAGTTCGACTTACACCTACGCCGTCATCGGACTTTCTTTCGTGATGTTTTTCGTCTGGTGGCTGGGATTCCGTCTGGCGCCGTTTTCCGTGGCCCATGGCGACGAGCAGAGTGCGTTTTATCGCACCATGACGCTGCTGGTCGTTTCGTCGCCCTGCGCGCTGGTGCTTTCGATTCCGTCGGCGGTGCTGGCCGCCATCGCGTGGGGTGCGCGGCACGGCATCCTGTTCCGCGGCGGCGCGGCGGTGGAAAAACTGGCCGAGACGAACATCGTGGCGCTCGACAAGACCGGGACGCTCACCACCGGCGAATTACGGGTTGAAAAAATCGAAAGTTTCCCGCCCGGACGCGAATCGGAAATCGCGCGGCTGGCCTTCTCGCTGGAACGGCTTTCCACGCACCCGCTCGCCCGCGCCATCACGCGTTACGGCAAGCAGCAGAAACTGGAGCCGATCGAGTTCGAACATTTTGAATCGGTGACGGGACAGGGCTTGCGCGCGAATCGGGACGGCAGCGTTTGTGCGCTCGGCGGCCGCGATTGGATTGCGGAGGGCCGTCACGCCGATGCCATGGCGCTGGCGCCGGTGACCGACGCCGGGTTCTCCGAGGTCTGGATTGAAGAGAATGAGCTGCTGGGCCGCGTCATTTTGCGCGATGACATCCGCCCGCAATCCGCGACGGTCATTCAGGAACTGCGGGATGAGGGTTTGCGCACGGTGGTATTGACCGGCGACCGCAAGGCGACGGCGGAACATTTGCGCGAGCAATTGAAGCTCGACGACGTGCGCGCCGAGTTGAAACCGGAACAAAAAGTCGAGGCGGTCCGCGCCTTGAGCGAAGCCAGCCGGCGCGTGGCGATGATTGGCGACGGCGTGAACGACGCGCCGAGCCTGGCCGCCGCCCATATCGGCGTGGCCATGGGCGCGCGGGGTGCCGACGCCGCGCTCGAACAGGCGGATGTGGTGCTGATGAACGACCGGCTGGAAAATTTCCTCGCCGCCTTCCGCCTGAGCCAGCGGGCGCGGCGCATCATCCGGCAGAACCTGTTCATATCGCTCGGCACGGTAGTGGTGCTGGTGTCATTCGCCATGCTCGGAAAAATTCCCCTGCCCATCGGCGTGGTCGGCCACGAAGGCAGCACCGTCGTGGTGGTAATGAACAGTTTGCGATTGTTGTTTGGCGCGGCATCGGCCAATAAAAAGACATGAACGCGCGCCAATTCGTTTCCCGCTTTCAAAGCCTGGTCAACCGGGGAAGTTTTCTGAAGGCGGGAAACATATCCCCCAAGACGCGGCCAAAAATTCCAGCCAGCGCACCCAGGGTTTTGATTTTCTCGCCGCATCCGGACGACGAGTGCATTGTCGGCGGGCTGGCGTTGCGGTTATTGCGTGAGGCCCGGTGGAACGTCATCAACGTCGCTGTCACGCTCGGCAGTAAACCGGAACGGCAAGCGTCCCGTCGGCGTGAATTGCAAAACGCTTGCGCGTCGTTGGGCTTTGGTGTGGTGGTGCCGAAGGAACAAGGTTGGCCGCGTATCACTCTTGAATCACGGAAACAAAACCGGGCGCATTGGCGGGCAGCCGTCAAAGTCATGGCCGGAATTCTGACTGAGCATCGGCCGCGCGTGATTTTCATTCCGCACGAGCAGGACGGGCACCCGGTGCACATCGGCACGCATTTTCTGGTGTTGGACGCGCTGAAAACTCTGCCCGCCGGTTTCCGATGTCATGTCATCGAGACGGAATTTTGGGGACAAATGGCGGAGCCGAATCTGTTGGTGGAATTGAGTGCCGCGGAGGTCGGCGATCTGGTCGCGGCGCTGGCGTGCCACACGGGCGAAGTGCGGCGCAATCCGTATCACGTGCGCTTGCCGGCGTGGCTGATTGACAACGTGCGTCGCGGTGCGGAACTGGTCGGCGGAAAGGGCGGCCGGGCGCCGGATTTTGCGTTCGGCGTCCTATACCGGTTCGAGAAATGGTCGCACGGCCGGTTGGATCCGGTGCAGAGCGGGCAAAGATTTTTGTCGAGCGCAATGAATGTCGGGAAGTATTTGAAATAAGGCGGTTGTGGTTCGTCGGCTGCTGGAGAGCCTTTTCAAAAAATCTGTAGCCGCCGACGTGAGTCGGCGCAAATTGATTAAAGGGTAATAATCGGGCGCGAACTGATCCCGCAAGGCGGGACGGTTACGTCATTAACTGAGTTGGTCTAGCGATAGTTCTTGTCGTCCACCCGGTTAAGATCCATGCCGTCCTTAAACACCCCGACGGTCACGATGGCAAAGGTGAACACGGCCGTTCCGGGCTCGAGATGTCCGCCGAACGCCTTGTCGGGATCGGAGAAGGTGATGTGGGCATGGACCCGCCCGTCAATCACGTAGCCGTTCATGCCGGCGATATCGGCCGGGCCGCCGGGATTCTTCACCAGGACGTTTTTGGAGGGAAAAGTGCCATTACTCACCGTATGGTAATGATAACTTTTTACCGAGCCAATGCCGGACAGGATGACGGCATTGCGGATTTTGCATGCTTTCACCATGCGTTCCAAACCGTTCAACAGATCGGTTTGGTATTTGAAGCGTAGCACGAGGACCCGGTCGAACTGGCCGGTGAGCGCATACACGTCCGGCACCTGGTCACTGTTCGGTCTGGCGTCCTCCGCCGGTGTGATGGCGTTGGTCAATTCGGTATGGATTGGCTGGGCCGCCGCCAGGTCAAGGATGGCCAGGGAAACCAGGGCTGGAATCAGTCTGCGCATAACATGTCTTTTGTGTTGGTGGATGTGGTTGAATCGGATGAAGACTAAAGTTGGGCAGGGGGCTGAACAAGCCTGGAAGGTGGCGGCTGGCAGTCATTTTGGTTTGGAGTTCCGCGTTTACGCGGCCGCCTGAAGGC
>DATEGR010000133.1:0-9245 GCA_035279985.1 Verrucomicrobiia bacterium | reverse complement strand
GTGCGGATCGGGTGATCCTTGGGCACGACCGAATCAGGAGAAATCAGACAAACCAGTTCCGGTTGGGACTTGATGGCGCCACGCATGTTCTTCTGACACGCAACTCCTCTGCCAATTCAATAGTTTTTCAAAAGCCTGCTACGGTGACATCACGCGGTAGAAGCGTTGCGGATAGTTCGTCGCCTGCGGGTCTAGGCCCCATCCTATCAAGTTTACTTGGACGCTGTCGGCAAATTTTGCATCCGGGATCATCTTAAGATCGTCACCCGGTCTTTGGAACTCTTCCCCTCATGCACGATGATTTGCCCGTGTCCAAAATCCAGGTCTTTGACCCACAACCGCAAGCCTTCCATCAAACGCAGCCCTGAGCCATGCAACAGCTAAAAACAAGATATTTCACTCTCATTTTACTCTCATCCCAACAAGTTTTGGTCCCGGGGAGTATTTCCAGGCAGCCCGAGCGACTGTCTGCTCATTCGCTTTGGCCGTAGCGTATCTAATTTACGCCCGAATGAATTTCATTTCTTGAATATTGTCCTTAACACCTCCACCAACTTTTCCTGTGTAAACGGCTTATTGAGTACCAGAGTCACGCCGAGCGCCTTGAACTCTTTCAATTCCAATTCATTCAAGTGGCCACTGGTAACAATGATCCCGACTTGGGGAAGTGTGTGTTTGAGGACTCGGACAAAGTTGAGTCCGTCCATCTGAGGCATGTGCATATCCGTGATTACGGCGCGCAATTCTTCCCGTTTATCCGCCAATTGGATCAGGGCTTCGGTGCCGTTAGAGGCGATGACCGGTTGAAAGTTCAGCACAGTCAACACAGAACGCATCATTTGGCGGACACCAGCTTCGTCATCCACCACAAGTATAGTCTCACCATTGCCGAGGAAACTGATGCTGGCCTTGCTGAGTATCTCGGTGTCCCCCTTGCTTGAACCGCTGATCGGCAGGTAAACTGCGAAGGTCGAGCCTTGCCCTGGCTGAGAGTAAACGCGAACGAAACCACCGTGGCTGTTGACGATGCCGAACACGGTGGATAGTCCCAGCCCCGTCCCTTTGTCTGGCCCTTTGGTGCTGAAAAATGGTTCGAAAATGCGGCCTAGGATCTCCGGTGGAATTCCTGTCCCCGTATCAATAATGCGGAAGGCAATATAACGACCGGGCTTGGCCTCGGGGACATTGTTTGCATAGATGGCATCAATTTCGGCGTTTTCTGCTTCTATCGTTAACGTGCCACCGTTGGGCATTGCGTCACGCGCATTGACGCACAAGTTAAGCAACACCTGATGAAGTTGTGTGAAATCTCCAAGAACAGTGTGGAGTTTCGGAGGGCAATGGATGTTCAGTTGGATGTTTTTGGGGAAACTGATCTTGAGGATCTTCTCCATTTCGCCCAGTAACTGCTTCGGCTGGATGAGGAGACGTTGCCCCTCGATCCCTTTGGCGAAGGTCAATAGTTGGCGCACCATGTCTGCGCCATGCCGCGCGCTCTTTTCCACAATATCAATCTCCTCCCGCGCGTTCGGATACTCCACCCGGATGAGTTCAGTCGCCATCAGGATTGGCGCGAGCGCATTATTCAGGTCGTGCGCGATGCCTCCGGCAATGGTGCCGATGCTTTCCAGCCGCTGTGCCCGCAGCATATGATTGTGGGCCTTTTTGCGTTCGGTGATGTCCGTCCACACGCCAACAATGATGGCTGGTTTGCCTTTCTCGTCGCGCACCAGCCGGCGGTTGTCTCCCACCCAGATGTACTGGCCGCTCTTGTGCTGGAGACGGTATTCGGTATTCAAGGCCTCGTCCTGGATGGTAGTTGCAATACTGTCTATTTGCGCTTGCCGGTCCTCCGGGTGAAGCTGCTTAACCCACCACTCGTGGCTGCTTGATTCTTCTACGGTGAAACCCAGTATATGCTTTATGTTTTCGCTGACCATTTGTGGAATCACGCGGGCACCTTCAACTTTAAGTGAATAAATCACCGCCGGGCTGTGTTCCAGCAGCAGTTGGAGCTGGTCTTGCGCCGCGCGCAACTTTTCTTCGACCAGCTTTTGGCCGGTGATGTCCGCGCGAAGGGAAATGTATTGCCGTGGTTCTCCACGTTCGTTGAGAAACGGCACGATGGTTGTGGCCACCCAATAAAATGAGCCGTCCTTCGCGCGGTTTCTGATGGTCCCGTGCCAGACCTTGCCGCGGGCAATGGTCTCCCACAGGTCGCGCATAAATTCCTTGGGATGATAGCCGGAGTTGATGATCCGGTGGTCCTGGCCCAGCAACTCTGCACGGGAATATTTGGAGATGGCGCAAAACTTGTCGTTGGCGAATGTGATCTTTCCCTGCGGGTCGGTGATTGCGACAATGGCGTGTTCGTCGAGCGCCGCCCTTAATTCAACTGGGTCGGTTGTTTTATTTAAAGGTCTGGCTTCCACGGCTTTAGGCGTTGTCCTAACCATCGCATAAGTAAGAGTGTTAAACAACAACTTTGTACGGGTGTGCTTTTCGCGCACAAATGTGGACGAATTTTCGGTGCAAAACGCACCTCAATTCTGTGCCGACAAATCATGAATTCAAGACTGAGCCTTACCTGCCTACCTATTCAATTGACCACTGCGGTAAACTTGATGGATAACCCCGTAAAGTTATGAGTGAACAAACGCCTAAAGACATTCCGTTGACCAAAGATTTAAATCGCTACACACCCATTGAGGTTCAAACGACAACTGGCATTGTTGAGTTATATCCGTGTAATGTAACGCGAGGAACGGGAAGTAATAAATTTCGCATTACAATTCGCGGCATTTGCACGTCAAATGTTGAACCAATGAGCCAATGTTTCGTGTTTTACAAAAGGACTGAATACAATGGCCACTTTTCGAGCGTTAAGGGGTTGGACAAACTACGGCTGGTCTCCCTTGAGACAATAATTCCGGCCCCTGAATACTGGGAAGGATCGTAATAATGAGGGTAAAATTGTATATTAATCCGTGCAGTGTTATATCTTAGTGGCCATTTAAAATCCTTTCTGATTATTCAATCATCTTAGAAAGAGAAATCTCCAAAGCTCCTGCAACGGCCTTAGCCGCGTCCAAGCTGGGGCTTCGCGACTGGCGCCAATCAAAAACGTTGGTCGTTAGTGATTGCCACAAAAAGATTCGTGCCGTTTAACGGAACGTTGAACCGGCCCCATCCCATCCGTTTTTATCGCTGCCCGAAAAGTCAGATCCGTTTGCCAAGCCAGTAGGCAGACAGATGTTCGTGACCCTTCCCGTTGATGCTGTGCTTGGGTGCAAACTGATATTTATGCTTCAACAGTTCGTAGGCGGATTCGGCGACTTGAATTCTTCCCGCCACGCCTGTTGATTCCAGGCGGCAGGCAAGGTTGACGGTCTCACCCCACAGATCGAAGGCGAACCGCCAGCGGCCAATGACGCCCGCGACCACCGGGCCGGAGCAGATGCCGATTCGGAGACGGACGGAAAAACCATTCAACTGGTTGAGCCGCCCAATCTCGTCCTGCATATTGACCGCCAGTTGGGCGATAGCTTCGGCGTGGTCGGCCCGGGCAAAGGAAATGCCTCCGGCTACCATGTAAGCGTCGCCGATGGTCTTGATCTTATCCAGGCCAAGCTTTCCCACCAGAAGGTCAAAAGCCGAAAATATCTCATTCAACAACTCGACGATCTGCTCCGGACTGATATGGACTGACAGCGTGGTGAAACCCACCAGGTCCGCCAGCAGGACGGTGACCTCGGGATAGCTATCAGCGATATTGACCTCCCCGGCTTTCATTCGTTCGGCGACGGGTTTAGGAAGGATGTTCAGCAATAAATTTTCCGATTTTTTCTGCTCGGCCTGAAGCTGGTCATGGAGATGCTTGGCATAAGCGGCGTTGGCCACCCGTAGAATCACGTCCTGGATATCAATCGGCTTGTTCAAAAAATCGTTCGCGCCGGCTTCGATGCCCATCAGCCGCTCCTTGCGTTCGGACAGCGCGGTCACGATCAAGATGGGAATATGCGCCGTCTTCAAATCTTTCTTCAACCGGCGGCAGACCTCGAAGCCGTCCATCCGGGGCATCATCAGGTCGAGCAGGATGACATCGGGCGGACGCACGGCAATTTTCTCCAGCGCCTGCAAACCATTTTCGGCCTCCGCGATTTCGAAACCGCGCGCCTCCAGCGGGTCGCGCAGCAGACTGCGGTTCTGCTCTTCGTCGTCCACCACCAGCACATAGCCGGCAGAGGGCGCCGTTTCGGTGGCGACGGGTTCTACATTTATGAGTTCGGTTTGCATAATTTTTCAGGGATTGATTTATTTGCCTGGCGCAGATTTGCGGTGGCAATGAATTTTTTAACAGTGGCGACGAATGTCCGGGTGTTAATTGGTTTGGTGAGATAACCGTCACAACCCGCGTTCAAAGCGAGTTCTTCGTCACCTTTCATCGCGTGGGCGGAGAGTCCGACGACCGTCAGGTGGCGCGTCGCGGGATCGGTTTTCAGGTTTTTCGTCGCGGACAGGCCGTCCATGCCGGGCAGGCTGAAATCCATGAGCACCAAGTTGGGTAAAAGCTCGCGGGCCATTCTCAACCCTTCCTCGGCCGTCTGCGCCGAGGCAACCACAAAACCGTTCACCTCCAGCAAGTCGGTGGCCAGTTCAAGGTTTAACTGGTTGTCCTCGATGATAAGTATTTTGTTTCCGGTCATCACGGTTTCGCTCCGGTTCCAGCCGCCTCGTTACTCAACGCGCCCAGGCGTTCAAGCTCATACAGCAGATGTTCATTCTCCGTCTTGGAAGTGATGGACTGGACGTAACCGGCGAGCCGCTGGCGTTCCTCCTCATTAAGCACGGTGCCGGTGTTGATCAGGATGGGAATATCTTTTGTGCGCGGGTGGGCACGAAGTTGTTCGACGACTTGAGTGCCGCTGAGCTGAGGCATGCTGATATCCAGAATGATGACATCCGGCAGATACCTCGTTGCGAACTCCGCGCCGATCCGGCTGTCCGAAGTCCGAAGGATCCTGAAGCCCTTTTGCAGGAGACTTTTCGTCAACAATTCCAGAACGGCCAACTCGTCATCGATGATCAGGACGGTTTTGAGTTCCTTGCCGATGGTGGTGTCGGTTTGGCGGATGGCGTCCACCAACCGGGATCTCACCCGCTGGGAAATGGCCCCGTCCTTGCCCAATGAACTGAACGCCAGCCGGCCATCCCCATCCTCCGCAAAAATCACCTGCGAGATTCCCGGCGAGATGCGTGAACGGCATTTGGGTTGGATCAGTGTGTCCGAAAATTCGGATTTGGATGGTTCAGACGACCAGCCGCCGCCGTCCATTTTTCGGTCAATCGCCACGGCATAAGGCCGCCTGGATTTCAACGCGGCGATCAACGCCGCCTCATCAGAAACCACCACAACGTCGTAACCCGCGCCGGTCAGGTAACTGCCAACCCGTTGTTGATTAGAGTCGTCATTCGTCACGACCAAAACCAATGGACGAATGGTGTCGTCGTGCAGGTCCGGCGTGTCGGTCAGCTGTGTCGGCGCGACTTCCGCTTTTGGAATCGGAATCAAAAAAGTGAAGGTGCTGCCTTTGCCTTCGACGCCTTCGCTCTCCAGCCAGATGCGTCCGCCGTGCATCTCGATCAGTTTTTTGGTCAAGGCCAGCCCCAGGCCGGTACCTTGTTGCTGACGGCCGTAAGACGAATCCACCTGCTCGAACTCGGTGAAAACGCGCTCCTGGTCTTTCAGCTTGATGCCGATGCCCGTGTCCTTGACGGCTACGCGTAAAGATCCGCCCGCCGTGCCCGCATCGGCGTTGGATTTATTTTGCAGGGTGGCGGTCACAAACACTTTTCCGCCGTCCGGGGTGAACTTGATGGCGTTGCTCAACAAATTATACATGACCTGCTTGAACTTCGCCTCGTCGGCAAACAGCGCAGGCAGATTCGAATCCAAGCTCGACTCGAGAGTGATGTGCTTTTTGTTGGCCAGTGTTTTGACGATGGTCTGCACGTCCGACAGGGCTTTGGCGACGCTGAACGTGTGGCGCATCAGTTCCACACGTCCGGCCTCCACCTTGGCCAGATCTAGAATGTCGTTGATAAGCTGAAGCAGGTGGCGTCCGCTGTTGAGGATGTTGTTGCTGTATTTGAGCTGCCGCTCGTTCAGGTCGCCAAAAGTCCGGTCGGAGAGGATTTCCGAAAAGCCGATGATGGCGTTGAGCGGCGTGCGCAATTCGTGGCTCATGTTGGCGAGGAACTGGCTCTTGGCACGGTTGGCCTCCTCGGCCCGAACCGCCAGATCCTTGGCGCGAGCGGTGGCGGCTTCAAATTGGCGGTTGGTCTCCCGCAGCTGCGCCGCCGCCACGGCACGCTCGGTGATGTCGCGCACCACGGCCTGAATCACCTGCCGCCCATCCAATTGCAGGGCGTTGAGCAGCACATCGGCGGGGAATGTTGCGCCGTTGTCGGTCCGTCGGTGCATCCACTCAAAGTGATGACTGCCATTTTCCACCGCCGCGGCGATGCGCTGGTCGGCCAGCGTCCGGGAATCGCCGCCGCACGGCTGCTGCGGCGGCGAGAGGTCGGCGGGATGCTTCGTGCAGAAGCCCTCCCGGGTCGGGCAGCCGAACATCGTCAGGGTTGCCGGGTTGCAGTCGAAAAAACCCTTCTCGTTCAGCAACATCACCGCGTCGCTGGTCGAATCATAGAGGGTGTGAAACTTCGTCTCCGAGTGGCGCAGCGCCTCCTCGGCCTGCCGGCGTTGGGTGATGTCCTGGATCACCGCCTGAAACTCCCGCGTGCCGCCTTTTTCCCCAAACAGGCGCCGGATGCGGTATTGATGCCACACCTCCAGCTTGTCCGGCCCATGCAACCGATGGTCAAAGGAGACCACCGGCTCATCGGGCGGCAGTGAGTTGATGTAGCTCAAAGGAATGGCGGCATCCTCCTCGGAAAGGGTTTGAAAAAAGTTTGTGCCGATCAGTTCTTCGCTGCGTTTGCCGTGAAAATGACAGAACGCTGCGTTGACAAACGTGAGCCGGCCGTCCGGCTTGAACCGGCAGATCAAATCCGTCTGGTCCTCCACCACCATGCGAAAACGCTTTTCACTCTCCGACACCGCGCGTTTGGCGGTGCGCATTTCGGTGGCCGCCGCCGCCAACAGCATGTTGGTGACCGCCAGAACCCCGATGTAACTGCCGATCAGCATCAGGCTGTCCGTCTCCGTATTGGTCACGAATGGCCCGCCCCCGCGGAGCAGCGAATGGATCGACAGCGCCGATACCAGCAAGGTTGCGGTGGTGGCGCCGCGCTGGCCAAACCGCAATGCGCCCCAGACGAGAAATGGGAAAGGCAGATAGGCCAGCGGATAATTTTGAATCCCATAGACGAACCAGGTATTGAAGGAAATCAGCGTGCCGCCCACCAGGCAAACGCCGCAGATGACCGCTTCGGCAATCAGCTTCGCAGTCCAGCGCGTGGACGACGGCGTCGCCCAGGTGATGAGGAACGGCGTGATCACCAGCCCGGCCAGCGCATTTGGTACCCACCACACCAGTGTGGTGGAAAATAAATTGTCCCATGCTATCCCGCCGCTGTAGGCGAGCCCCACGACATTGAACAGCGCATTGACCGTGGTGCCTAGAACGCAGGCCAGCAGGATGTAGCCGCCCACATCGCGGGTGCGCTCCATCGCGTTGTCGAAGGCGATGATTCTTTTCAACAGATAGGCGCAGACGATGGCGCCCATGGTGTTGCCGATGGCTGTGCCGAACGTGAAAAATCCGAGCGGCGTTCCATCTGTCAACGAAAACAGGATTGCGCCGAAGGCCACACCCGGCCAGAACCGGTAGCCAAACAACAGGATGGCGGCGAGCGCGATGCCCGCCGGCGGCCAGACCAGCGCCACGCTGCCGGAGAGAAATGAAGCTTCCTTGCCGACCAACCCGCCGAGAAAGTAAAGCGCGATGAGGAGCACCACGCGCGTGAACGTCGTCAGTTTTTGGTTTTGCGCCCATTTTGCCATAATCAATTCCCAAGTGTCCTAAGAAACGAAAGTCACCAGGGAGCGATGGGCCACCGAAAACGCCGATAGAATGATTCGGGGACACGGGCCTGAACGGCCGTGAGGCAACCCGGGAGCGGAGGGAAGGTTGGTGAATATTGCCGTTGTCGGACCAAGTACTGGGAACAGCCTTAACGTTTGCATCATGTGCGTCTTCCTGGTTGAGGGTTTATTCCCTGGGTTCCCATCTGGCGGGAGTCAACATGGCCGCGACCGTGCTAAACTCAATCAAAGCAGCAGCGATTTGTTGCGATTTATTCATAAATGCCAGTTTCGTTTGCGATTTGTATGCTTTTTTACACATGCCTAAAACGGCAAGTGTATTTCTTGTGATCCACATTCCCGGAAATAAGCTAAAACGCTGCATTTAATGACCCTTCTGGCAAAGGTGCACAACAGCACATTTTATGCCTAAATTGCTAACATTAAGTAGTTCTAATTATATATAAAATGTACTGGAATGCGAGGCATGTAACGCTACTTGGGGAGGTCGTGAAGCGAGGTGTTCTCAAAAACTTTGCAGGCGATGCAATGCGCGTCGAAGTTACCAAGCTGTCGCCGAAAGCGCCAACCTCGCCACAGGCTTAGGGTTGGTGTGACAGAATGATCAAAAGTAGGGAATTCATTGTTAGCAGACACCAAAACAGGCACCAAGCACTGTCAGTAAAAGTGTCAGTAGATTGTATAGCCGAGTTAAGCAAAATTGTCGGGGAGTATAGTTGAATTGTTGAACGAACTGGCTAATATTGGCCCAGAAAATGGCGATTTTGGGCACGAATCCCACCCCTTCCGCCACCTATTTGCCATATCTTTCGAAGATGGCGCGTAGCAGAGGTTTATGGTGATTTCGTCTTTGCCAATGATGATTTTGTCGATGATGATTTCGACCATTTCACGCTTATCCTCTGGTCGCATGGTCTTCCAGTGGTCGTAGAGGCTACTCGCCTGGGATACGATTTCCTCGGCTGACAGGTTATGTACTTCGAGAATAACAATCCGCGTACCGAAGGCAATAATTATTGGTCATTGCCTATTTGGATCAATACTTTGGACCAGTAAATCCACCCGTCGGAGAATATTGGTGTCCGCATCCGATCCTCGATCGTCAGGTGGTGCAGACGTGCATATAAAACTTGGAACGCTCTTTCCACCTGACTTGAAGAGTTAAACCGCCATTGTG
>DATEGR010000132.1:0-2441 GCA_035279985.1 Verrucomicrobiia bacterium | reverse complement strand
GCCGTCCGCGACCACGCGCACCTGTGATTCGAAGCGCAATCCGCCGGTTTCGACCTGCCCGGTCAGTGCCAGCGTGTCCGATGAAACAGCCCGGGTCCGGGAATCGGTTTGCGGGCTGTCCAGGTTGAGCGCGAAGCTGATGTGGCCGGGTTTATCCGCGGTCAACCGCACGACAATTACCTGGTCCGGGTAGCTGGCGAAGGCGTCACGTCGGTAACTGACTCCGCCGGCATGATAGGTGACCTTGGCGATGGCGGAATCGAGGTCCAATTCGCGGCGGTAGTCGGTGGCGTTGGTATCGCCGATGAAGTGAAAATGCAAATCGCCGAAGGGCTGATAGGCTTTTTGCCGCACCGGATCGCTGAGGAAATATTTCCGGACAACGTCCGCTGCTTCCCTGGCTTTTCCGTTGAACAACAGTTGCCGGATTTCGGCCAGATGGTCATGAGCGCCGGCGCGGACGTAATCGTGCGGATAACCTTTCCAGAGGGTGTCCTCGTTGAACTGGATGCGCTCATCCGGAACGCCGCCGAAAATCATCGCTCCCATCCGGCCATTGCCAATGGGCAGGGCGTCGGTCCATTGCGCGGCCGGTTGCTCAAACCACAGAACCGGCGGCGGAATCTTCTCGCCGTTGGCATTGCCCACCGCCGCCAGCGTCAACAGCAGAAGAACCGATAACGAGACAAGCGAACGCCTTATGGTCATGCGTTATGATTGCGTTTGGCTGGATTCAAAACAAGGACATCCGAAAAAGGGAAGATATAAAAACTGGCAATTCATTTACGAAAAACGCCAACCGGGCGCAACCCAAGGCGGCGGGCTAGAGTATGCGTTTGACGGCCGCGAGCCACCCGTCATGGAGCCGTTTGACCTGGGCGGGGTCCATCCGCGGCTGATAGCTCCGCAGTTCACGCGGCAACACCGCCAGGTCGTCCAGCGATTGGCAGATTCCTAATCCCAGCAATCCGTTCATGGCAGCGCCCCAGGCGGAGGACTCCGGAACTTCCGAAACCTTCAATTCGAGTTCCGCCAGGTCCGCTGTGAATTGCATAAGAAATTGGTCACGCGTCGGTCCGCCATCGGCGTAGAGGTTCTGCAGTTTGATTTGCGCGTCGGCGCGCATCATTTCCAGCACGTCCCGGATTTGATAGGCGATGGCCTCTTCCGCCGCGCGCGCGATGTGCTCCCGGCGGGTGTGGGCGGTCATGCCGATAATGGCGGCCCGTGCTTCCGGCTTCCAATACGGCGCGCTCAAACCCGAAAAGGCCGGCACGAGATACACTCCCCCGTTGTCCGGCACGGCGGCCGCCAGCTGCTCCGCCTCGGAGGAGCTTTGAATCAGGCCCAGCTGGTCTTTTAACCAGGAAATCGTCGCCGCCGAAAAATTGATGATGCCTTCGAAGGCGTAAGTCGGTTGCCCGCGCCAGACCCAGGCCAGTGCTGAAACGGCACCGCGCTCCGACAGGCGGAATTTGTCACCGATGTTCAGCAACACGGACGTGCCGGTGCCGAAAGTTGCCTTGACCATGCCCGGCTGATAACAGCGTTGAGCAAACAGCGAAGCCTGCGAATCACCCATGATACCGCAAAGGGGCACCGGATGTGGCAGGACGCCGCCCAGGTCGGTCTCGCCAAAGTGCGCCGCACTTTCGTGAACTTCCGGCAGCGCATTCAACGGCACGTCGAAGAGTTCGCACAACTGGTCATCCCAGCGCAGCCGGTTGATGTCGAACAACAGTGTCCGGCTGGCGTTGGTATAATCGGTGGCGAAGACTTTTCCCCCTGTCAGCCGATGCACCAGCCAGGCGTCAATGGTCCCCACGAGGGCCTGGCTGCTCTTGAGTTTTGCGGCGATATCCGGATTTTCCCGGACCAGCCACTTGATTTTTGAGGCCGAGAAATAGGTGTCAATTTTCAGCCCGGTTTTCTCGCGAACCATCTCGTCGAGTCCCTGCTCGTGGAGTTTTTGACAAATGGATTCGCCGCGGCGGCACAACCAGACGATGGCATTGTGCAATGGTTTGCCGGTGGCCCGGTCGAACACCAGAATGGTTTCGCGCTGGTTGGTGATGCTCACCCCGGCGACGTGCGCCAGCCGGTCACGATTCCGGCCCGCGATTTCCCGGACCACCCTCAAAACATTCTGCCAGATTTCCTCGGCGTCGTGTTCGACCCAGCCGGGCTGCGGATAAATCTGCCGGTGTTCCCGTGACGCCCGATCCAGCACCTTGCCTTGCGCGTCGAACAGCACTGCCTTGGTGGCGGAAGTGCTTTGGTCAAGGGAGAGGATGAGGGGCATGTGGCAAATGAGTCGAATGGGCCTAATGGGATTGAAGTTTGCGGGCTTCAAGCCGGGCGCGAGTCATGCGTTCATGAAGGCCGCCGGCTTTGAGAAAATCCTGTTCCAACCGGCGCTTAAGCTGATCCAACAGATAGTT
>DATEGR010000131.1:0-7243 GCA_035279985.1 Verrucomicrobiia bacterium | reverse complement strand
CTCTTTCTGCGGCTCGCAATCGTCAATCCCATAGCGCTTACGGCGCGCCCGGTAGATTGGCCGTTGGCCCATGTGTGTTCAATACTCTTCGCCGAACGATTTTGCAAGATTTCGTTGCTCTACCTTGGCAAATTAATCAGTTGGTACAAGAGCAACCAATCAATGGTGACGCCGTTCTGGTTGCGGATATTCGGGAAAATATGAGTAAATTGTCAATGATACTGCTGCCTGCCTTTTGCCTGGCAATGATCGCGGTGCACGCGGCAGGGCCAGGTGAAAGCTCAGCCCCGAATGACGCCCGGCTGGCCTGGTGGCGAGCAGCCCGCTTCGGCATGTTCATTCATTGGGGACCGGTCAGCCTCACCGGACAGGAATTGAGCTGGTCGCGGGCCAATTCAAATACCAATTGCCCGAACAACGGTCCGATACCCGCCGCGGTCTACGACAACCTTTATAAAAAATTCGACCCTGCCAATTTCAGCGCCGACCAGTGGGTTCGCTTCGCTCAAAGCGCCGGAATGAGATACATGGTATTTGTCGCCAAGCATGCCGACGGGTTTCTGCTTTGGGACTCAAAAGTGGACGGCTACAACATCCGTGCGACGCCGTTTCAACGCGACGTTTGCGCGGAACTGGCGGACGCCGCGCACCATCAGGGAATGAAGATCGGCTGGTATTTTTCCCCCATGGATTGGCGTGATCCCGATTGCCGGTCGATGAATAACGACCGCTTTGTCCGGAAAATACAGTTGGAGCTGCGCGAACTGCTTTCCCATTATGGCGAAATCAGCGTGCTTTGGTTTGACAGCGACGGCCGACCCGCCATGTGGGATCCGACGAATACCTGCGCGCTGGTTCGCCGGCTGCAACCGCAGATTCTCATCAATAATCGTCTCGACATGAGCACCTATGTTCAATGGGTGCACCAGGGCCATCTCAACCCCAGTGAAGATTTTTACACGCCGGAGCAACGCATTGGCGCGTATGACGACAAAACTCCGTGGGAGACGTGCATGACGCTTGGCACACAATGGTCGTGGAAACCGAACGACAAAATCAAATCAGCGGGCGAAGTCATCCGCATTCTCGCACAATGCGCCGGTGGCGACGGCAACCTGCTGCTCGACGTCGGTCCGATGTCCGATGGTCGCATTGAGCCGCGTGAAGTTGCCGTATTGAAACAGGTCGGCGCGTGGTTGAACAATAACGGTGAAAGCATTTATGGCACGCGCGGCGGTCCCTGGAAACCGACCAAGGCCTTTTCCAGTACACGCAGGGGTAACGTCATCTACGTTCATATTCTGCATGTTGCCAGCGACACGATCGAACTGCCGGCCATCGCGCGCAAAATTAAATCGGCATACTTGTTAAACGGAAGCAGCGTCAAATTTACAAACCAGGACGGAACCCTGGTTCTCGCGGTTCCAACGGTTGAACGCGATCCAAGCGATGCCGTCGTCAAATTAACCCTCGATGGCTCGGCGATGGATTTGCCGGCAATCGACTTGCCGGTGATGTTTAAGGCCTCTGCCTCCAATGTGTTCCAAAATGACGAGGCGGATTACGGCGCGCAATTTGCCTTCGATGACGATGAAAATACCCGCTGGGCAACTGACAATGGAACGAAACAGGCCTGGATTGCCGTGCATTTCGTGAAGCCGCAGACAGCCAGTCACATTCGCATTTCCGAAGCCTACGCCACTCGCGTGAAGAAATTTGAATTCCAGTGTCGTGACGGCGGCGATTGGAAAACAATTTTCCGCGGCACGACGCTGGGTGATGATTTCCAGAAACATTTTGACCCGGTGACGGCGCAGGATTTCCGCTTGAACATTCTCGACGCCAGCGAAGGGCCGACGATCAACGAAATCGATTTGTCGGAATGATGCACATGAACAACCCCATGGACCCTCTCGATTGGACAATCATTGCCGCCTACCTGGTGGCCGTGGTCGGTCTGGGCGTCGCGGCGGGTTTCTGGCGGCGTAAAAACGAGCGCGGCGGCGAGGGGGGACATTATTTTCTGGCGGGTAACACGCTGGCCTGGCCGGTCATCGGCCTGGCTATGTTTGCGGCGAATATTTCCACCGTGCATCTGGTCAGCCTGGCGGAGGCGGCCTACAAATACGGCCTGGTGTTCGGCAACTTCGAGTGGATGGCCGGATTCACACTCGTTCTGCTCTCGCTTTTTTTCGCGCCGCTCTATCTACGCTCTCGGGTTGCCACGCTGCCGGACTTCCTGGAACGCCGTTTCAACCGCGGTTGCCGCGACGTTTTGTCCGTCGTCTCGCTGTTTTCTGCCATTGTCATCCACATGGGCGTGGCGCTCTATACGGCTGCCTGGGTGCTGCGCGGCATCCTCGACCTGGCTCCCAATGCAAAAATCCTTGGCATGGACGCCTTGATGTTGTTCATCGTCGTTTTGGGATTATTGACAGGAATCTATACCATGCTCGGCGGTTTGCTCGCCGTGGTGTGGACTGAAAGTGTCCAGACCATTTTGCTCCTGGTCGGCGCGGTGGTCATCACCGTCACCGGCTATCTTAAAATCGGAGGCTGGGCGGAACTTGCCCACACCCTTGCGTCAAATCCGCATCCGCTGGCCTCGGTAGCCGGCAGCCATGTCACCTGGGGCACAGGAAATTTTCTGAACCTGGCGCGTGGCACCACGGATGCCAGCGGCCTGCCGTGGTTTTCCATCCTGCTCGGCTACCCGGTTTTGGGCATCTGGTACTGGTGCTGCGACCAGACCATCGTCCAGCGCGTGCTCGCGGCGAAGGACGAAAAAAACGCGCGGCTCGGCCCGCTGTTTTGCGCGGCCTTGAAAATCCTCCCGGTGTTTCTCTTCGTGCTGCCCGGCGTGATCTGCGTGGCGATGGTGCAAAAGCATTTCTTCAATGGCGCCGCGCCACAAACCGCTGCCGACACTTACACGTTCATGCTCACCCACCTTCTGCCGATCGGATTGAAAGGGCTGGTCGCCGCCGCCATGCTCGCCGCCGCCATGCAGACGTGCTCTGCGGCGCTGAATTCTTCCGCCACACTCGTGGCGTATGATTTGTTCAAACGCTACAAACCCGACCTGGACGACCATCAACTGGTCCGCATTGGCAAAATCACCACCGTGCTCGGCACTCTTCTCGCCATAGTGGCATCACCATTATTTGGCCATTACGCCACCATTTTTCAGGGCATCAACAAGCTGATTTCATACGTCGCGCCGCCGATTACCACCGTGTTTCTGCTCGGCGTTTTTTGGAAACGCGCCTCGGGCAAGTCCGCGTTCATCACCCTGGTGGCCGGCATCGCCTTGGGATGCGTCGCGTTCTATCTGGATTGGAACCGCATTTATCGTGGCGATTTCATGCTGGTTGCCTTTTGGCTGTTTGCCGCTTGCATGGCCATCATGGTGGCGACGACATTTCTATTTCCCGAACCGTTCAAGGCAGAAGCGGGTTTGCTCATCTGGGAAAACTGGCGCGAGCCGTTGCGCAGCAGCGCCGGCGGACGCGGCCTCGCCGATTACCGGGTGGTGAGCGCCGTCATTTTGTTCGTGTTTATTGGCCTTTATTTTGTCTTCCGCTGAAAATGAAAATACACATTTCCAAAACTTTCGTTTTTCTCGTCCTGACCGGCTTGCTTGCTGGTTGCGCAACACCGAATCCAACACAACGCGTTGCCTGGGTCACGGGCCTTAAACCGGACAAAGTGGCGCGTTATGAATACCTGCACGCGCATGTCTGGTCGGGCGTAAACAAAATGATCAAGGAGTGCCACATCCGGAATTTTTCCATCCACGAATGCGAAATCAACGACCGGCCTTATATTTTTGCCTATCTCGAATACACGGGCACCAATTTCGACGCCGACATGGCGCGAATGGCCGCTGATCCTGAAACACAACGGTGGTGGAAGGAAACCGACCCCTGCCAATCACCGCTGCCAGACGCGGCGGCGAAAGGAAAAGTCTGGTCAGACACGAAGGAGGTCTATTTTCTGCCATGAGTGCTCTGCTTAAAGGCAAAATTATTTTTCTAACCGGCGGTTCCTGCGGCATCGGTCACGATTGTGCAATAGCTTACGCGGCGGAAGGCGCAAATGTAATCGTTGTCGCCAACGACCGGGAGGGAATCGGAAAAGTTGCGGCTGAACTCGGCCCAAACCATCTGGCCATCGTCTGCGATGTGACCCACGACGATGAAGTGAAAGCCGTGGTTGAGAAAATCCTGTCCCGTTTCGGACGATTGAACGCCGTCCACAACAACGCCGGTATTTCCCAGCCATCAAAACCGATTCACGAAACCACTGACGAAGAATGGAACTCGCTGTTTGACGTCAACCTGAAGGGTGTTTTGTACACGATGCGTCACACCTTTCCCGCACTGGCTGCAAGTAAAGGTTGTGTTCTCAACACCTCAAGTCTCGTCGGTGTCATCGGCCAGGAAATCCACGCTGCCTATACGGCAACCAAGGGTGGTTTGAACGCGTTGACAAAATCCATGGCGCTTGATTACGCCAAACATGGCATTCGCGTGAACGCCGTTTGTCCCGCCGGTGCCTGGACGCCGATGCTTCATCAATGGCTTATGGAACAACCTGATCCTGATTCAACGAAGTTGTACCTGAACGAGATTCATCCCCTGGGTTATTGTCCAGACGGCACTGCCATCGCAGATGCCTGCGTATTTCTGCTTTCAGAAAAAGCGCGTTTCATCACCGGCCACATCATGCACGTCAGCGGCGGTGCGGAACTCGGTTATCGCCGGATGCTTTGAATTATGATCCGGCAGGTTTCCACCCGCGACGCGCGTTTTCCAGTCGGTCACGGACACGGCAGCGACGCGATTCATCGCGACCCGGTTTATTCCTATGCCGTCACGCAACTGCATGATCATGAAGGTCGAACCGGCGTTGGCCTTGCCTTTACGCTGGGTGAAGGAAATCAACTTGTCTGCGAAGCGGCAAAATTTTATGCGCAACGGCTCGTTGGCAAATCCATTGAGGAAATCATGGCTGATTTTGGCGCGATGCAAAACGCGATGGCCGACGAACAACAATTCCGTTGGCTTGGCCCCCACAAAGGCGTCGTGCAACTTGCGCTGGCTTCCGTCACAAACGCCTGCTGGGATTTGTGGGCCAAGGCGCAGGGTGTGCCGCTCTGGAAATTGCTCCTCGATCTATCGCCTGAGCAAATCGTCGCCACACTCGACCTTTCCTACCTCGAAGATGAGCTTACCGCCCCGCTTGCGTTGAAAATTCTTCGCGAACATCAACGGACTCGTTCTTCCCGCGAATCTGTTTTGGAAACCGGTTATCCCGGTTACGACACATCGGTCGGCTGGTTTAATTATGATGACGAGCAAGTCCGCGAGAATTGCAAACGCGCCGTGGCCGCCGGTTTTACGGCAATGAAGTTAAAAGTCGGCTCGCGCGATCCCGAACGCGATTTGCGCCGCGCGTCCATTGTCCGCGAAGTTGCCGGCGACAAAGCCCGCGTCATGGTGGATGCCAACCAGCAATGGACGTTGCCGCAGGCGCTCGACGTTTGCCGGCGGTTGCGCGCCATCAATCCGTTTTGGATTGAAGAGCCGACGCATCCCGACGATGTGCTCGGGCACAAAACGCTCGCCGTCGCGATTGCGCCGACGAAGCTCGCGCTGGGTGAACATGTGCCAAACCGCGTCGTTTTCAAAAACTATTTACAGGCCAAATGCGCCGGATTTATTCAAGTGGATGCCGTGCGCGTCGCGGGCGTGAGTGAATTCCTCGCTGTGAGCCTGCTCGGCCGCAGATTTGGCGTGCCCGTGGTGCCGCACGTCGGGGACATGGGCCAGCTTCACCAGCACCTGGTTTTGTTCAACCACATCGCACTGGATCACGAATTGGTATTCCTCGAACACATTCCTCATTTGCGCGAGCACTTTGTCCATCCCTGCAAGGTTGAAGGTGGCGTTTACCAAACGCCACAGGAAATCGGTTCCAGCTGTGATTTGCAGCCGGTCTAAAGCATGAATGCGCCTCCCATTGTTGATACGCACGTCCATTTGTGGGATCCCGCACAGTTTCGTTACGCGTGGCTCGATGGATGGCCGGGCTTGAATCGCGCCTTTCTGCCGCCGGATTTTGCGGCGGCGAGCGCGACGGCGAATGTGAACAAATTCATCGTTGTGGAATGCGGCTGCGAACCGGCACAAAGTCCGGGAGAGGCGGATTGGATTTCCGGCCTGGCAAAAGCCGAGCCGCGGCTCAAAGGCATTGTCGCACACGCGCCGCTGGAAAAGGGCAAAACCGTTCGTGCGAATTTGGAACAGTTGGCAAGTCGTCCGCTTGTGAAAGGTGTCCGGCGGAATTTGCAGGGCGAACGCGATCTGGAATTCTGTCTGCTGCCGGACTTTGTGACCGGGGTCGAGCTCCTGGCCAAATTCGGCTTCGCGTTTGACGTTTGTGTTCGCCATGAACAATTGCGCAGTGTCGCCGAACTCGCGCGCCGTGTTCCGCAAGTCGCGTTCGTGCTGGATCATTTTGGCAAACCTGACGTGCGCAGCAAACAAACCGGGTCGTGGGCAGCGGATTTGAAAGCGCTCGCGGCCCAGCCGAATGTCGCATGCAAAATCTCCGGGCTCACGACCCAAGCCGATTGGAGCCGCTGGCAGCCAGGTGATTTGAAATTCTATTTCGGTTGGGCACTGGAATGTTTCGGCTTTGATCGCATTTTGTTCGGCAGCGATTGGCCGGTAGCGACCCTGGCGACCAGTTACGAACGCTGGGTTCAAACCGTCCAGGATTTTCTTTCCTTCGCAAGGGATGTCGACCTAATCAAATTATTCCAAACCAACGCAGAACGGATTTATCATGTTTAGTCTCCAAAATAAAACCGCCCTGGTCACCGGTGCAGCCTCTGGCATCGGCGCGGCCATGGCGACAACATTCGCTCAGGCCGGAGGCACGGTCTGGGTTGCAGACCGCAATGAAATTGACGGGCGAACGCACGCGGAACGCATTGGTGGAAGATTTCTCGCGCTCGATGTCACCAGCGAAACGGCCTGTGCGCAGGCGGCGCAGGCCGTCGGCACGCTGGATATTCTGGCGAATGTCGCCGGCATCGGCCATGTCGGTTCGTTGGTCAACACAACGGCGGCTGATCTGGACCGACTTTACGCGGTTAACGTGCGCGGCGTGTTCAATTGCTGCAAAGCGTTTGTGCCGGCAATGCTGGAACGGGAATCCGGCAGTGTCATCAACA
>DATEGR010000130.1:0-10142 GCA_035279985.1 Verrucomicrobiia bacterium | reverse complement strand
CGCGCCATGCTCACAGCCATGGAACGCGACCAGTTTAATGAGATACGCTCCAACCGCCTGCGCGAATTCATCCTCGATGACCACGAATTGCTCGCCGAGCTGACCGCGTCAGCCGATATTGATGTCGTCAAGGATCTGACGCGCGCCCTGCAATTCTCGCCCGTATTCGACGATATGGACAAACGCTCGCTGCTCGCGCGGTTGGTCAAGGCCCATCCCGCCGTGCAATCGCTCGTCAGCGGTGAACAGACCCGGCAGGACAGCGCCCTCCTGGTCTCGTGGGAAAGCCTCGAACGCCGCCGGGCTGAGTATGAGGAACTCGTGCAGAAAAAGATTCCCGCCAATTCAAAGGAAATTGCCATCGCCCGCAGTTACGGCGACCTCAGCGAAAACCACGAATACAAGGCGGCCAAGGAAATGCAGAAAATTCTCATGCGCCGCAAAGAGGAACTGGAGACGCAACTGGCGCGCGCCCGCGGCACGGATTTTTCCAACGCCAAGACCGATGCCGTCGGCATCGGCACCATCGTCGTGGCCACCGACCTGGGCGCCAACCAGTCGGAGAGTTTCACCATCCTGGGCGCCTGGGATTCTGATCCGGAGAAGGGGGTCATCAGTTATCTATCGCCCGTCGCGCAATCGTTATTGAACCGCAAGGTCGGTGAAGAGGTGGAATTTGAATTTCACGGCGCCATCCACCGGCATCGCATCGAAAAAATCGACTCGTGGAAAATCCCGGGCACGCCGCTGGCCGAAGCGCCGGAACCGGTTCCGGCGCCACAGCCGCAGGCTTGATTTTTCGATTGATGATTGACGATCAGGCGCGGCAGGTTCGCAAATCGTAAATCTGAAATCATCAATCGTAAATGCGTTCAGGCTTTGCCGCCGAAACTCACGTAATCATCCACGTCCAGCACGTCAAACCAGGTGGCGATGTCTTCGCGCTTGGGAGCGGCGGCCTTTTGGATTTCATTGAAATGCTCGCGCGATTCGGGATTGTCCGGCGCGGCCTGCTCCTGCCACGCTGACCAGGCAAGAATTTCCGGCATGGTGCGCTTATATTTGGCGTTCTGGTTGATCCATTCCAGCACTTCCGAGTCGGTCTTATTCAGCTGTTTTTTCAGGACTTCCGGGTCAAGGCCCACGAATTCAAGAAAACCCTGGTCGAGCGGACAGGCGTAATGGTATTCGCCGTTTTTGCCGGCAACCGTCGCCCGGCCCTTGTCCAACATGCGCGGCAAAATCACGTAGCCGCCCAGCCGCACGCGCGGACTGCGCGGCGGAAACTTCGTCAAATCAGGTGTGTTCAATGACATAATCGTTTTGAATTTGTTCCGTCCCGCTGCGCCTCCAGCCCCTTGCCGGATTTTGCAGCGTGAGCCTAAATTGCCCCGAAAATGTCGAATTGCAAGCGGGGCACAAAATTTTTACCATGGTGGCGTGAAACACTCTGGCAAAGCGTCGCTCGCCGCGTTGCGGCTCATCGGTCTGGCGGGTGCGGCGGTCCTGGTGTTGCTGGTCGTCGCGTTTCTGGCCAAGTGGGCCGCCTTCATCATCCTGAACTATTTGACGTGGGCGCTGGTCGCAGTTTGGGGCCTGTTTGCCGTATTCACATTCTATTTTTTTCGCGACCCGGATCCACTCGTGCCCGGCGGACCGAACCTTGTTATTTCCCCCGGTCACGGCAAGGTGGATGTGGTTGACACGACGACCGGACCGGAATACCCCGGCGGCGAATGCCAGCGCATTTCCATTTTCCTTTCCGTGATTGACATTCACGTGCAATGTGCGCCGCTGACCGGCCGCGTTGCATTTTATAAATACACGACCGGCCAGTTTCTCAGCGCCCTCAAGACCGAATCGGCGCAGTTCAACGAAAATCTGCTCATCGGCCTTGAGGCCGCCGAGCCGCGCGGTGAAAAAATCGGCGTGCGCCTCATCGCCGGCCTCATCGCCCGCCGCATCGTGCCGTGGCTCAAGGAAAATGACATCGTCCAGCGCGGCGAACGCATCAGTCTGATCCAATTCGGTTCGCGGGTGGAGGTTTACCTGTCGCGCCGCGCCAAAATCAAGGTGAAGCCCGGCGACCGGGTGGTCGGCGGCCAAACCGTGATTGCCGCTTTTGATTGAATTCTGTTTATGAACGTGACCCATCCCCAGACCCCGCCGGCGGAGCACCATGACAACGGCCAATTGAAGATTTATTTCCTCCCGAACCTGTTGACGGCGGGCAACCTGTTTTGCGGTTTTGTGGCGTTGACCAAAATTGTCGAGGCCGATCCGGCAAGTGATTTCTACTTTGCCCAGATTAAACTCGCCCTGGCGTACATTTTGCTCGCCTGCATTTTTGACCTGCTCGACGGCCGGGTGGCGCGGCTGGGCGGCACGGACAGCCCCTTCGGGCGTGAATTCGATTCGCTGGCCGACCTGGTTTCGTTCGGCATCGCGCCGGCGTTTCTGGTGCAACGGGTCGTGCTGGCGGACGTGTTTGGCGAATACCGGCAAATCAGTTGGTTCATCGCTTCCATTTACCTGCTTTGCGGCGCGTTCCGGCTGGCGCGGTTCAATGTCTTGTCCGCTTACGCGTCCGGCGGCGGCAAGGATTTTCTGGGCTTTCCCATTCCCTCGGCGGCGGGTCTGGTCGCGTCGCTCACCCTGCTGATCATCCACTTTCACGAAAACGAAAGAAGTCTCGGCCACTGGAATTATCTGCTGGCCGTGGTGCTGGTGTTTTTATCGTGGATGATGGTGAGCACCGTGCGGTATCCGAGCTTCAAATCGCTGGGGCTGCGTTCGACCAGCACCTTCATGAAAGCCATTGGCGCGGCGCTGTTCCTGGGCTGTCTGCTGGTGCTGCGGGAACGGGTCCTGTATTACGTGCTGCCGGCATTCTTTACCCTCTACCTCGTCTATGGTTTCGTTCGACCGCGGCTTTCCCGCACGTGGCGGCGGGAGATCGAGGAAGAGGAAGAAGACGAACTGGAGGCGCACTAAGCAATGTTGGAACCATCAACTATTCTCCTGGCGGGCGTTACGGGTTTGATCAGCGGACTGCTGCTTTCCATGCCCAACATTGGCCCGGTCAACCTCACCATCATCAATGAAAGCGCCCGGCGCGGGTTCACCGGGGGCATGCTGGTCGGACTCGGCGCGTCAGCGATGGAATTGATTTACTGTGCCATCGCGTTCACGGGATTTTCGTCCTTTTTCGACCATCGCGTCGTCAAGGCTTCCATGGAGGTTTTCAGCTTCGCATTTCTCCTGTTTCTGGGCATGAAATTTCTTTTGGCCAAGACTGTCGCCGCTGCCACTCAGCTTGGCGCCGCTGCCGGAAGAATCGAGGCGCGTGTCGAAGAAAAGTTTAATCCGCATTCGGCCTTTATGACCGGCTTTGTGCGGGTATTGGGCAACGTCGGCGTCCTGTTGTTCTGGATCGTGCTCGCGGCCAATTTCATGTCGCATGATTGGGTTACCGACACCCTGGTCGCCAAAACCGCGTGTGTCGTCGGCGTGGGTCTGGGCACCAACCTGTGGTTTTGCACATTGAGTTACGGCGTATCGCGCGGACAAGGCCGGTTCAGTGAAGGCACCCTGGTGCGGATGCAGCATATTTCCGGCCTTTGCCTGATTGCGGTGGGGCTTTTTGACGGTGGGCACATCGTGTGGCAACTGGCCAGACACAAGATTTAAGCCTGACAAAATGTTTTGTCCGCCGCCGGTTTCGCGGTTAGTTTTTCCCCTTTACGGTAACCATCTCGTATGCTTAAAACTGGAATCGTCGGACTGCCCAACGTGGGCAAATCCACTTTGTTCAACGCAGTCACCCACACCCGCAAGGCGGCGGCGGAAAATTATCCGTTTTGTACCATCGACCCGAACGTCGGCGTCGTCACCGTGCCCGATGCCCGACTCGAACCGCTGGCCAGGATCGCTAAAACCACCGTCATCATCCCGGCCGCGATCGAGTTCGTGGACATCGCCGGCCTCGTCAAAGGCGCCAGCGCGGGCGAAGGTCTCGGCAACAAATTCCTCAGCCACATCCGCGAAGTGGACGCCATCGTCCAGGTGGTGCGCTGCTTCGAAGACGCGGACATTCACCATGTCGCCGGCTCGATCGACCCCGTCCGCGATATCGAAATCATCAACACCGAACTGGCCATCGCCGACCTCGAAAACGTGAAGAAGCGGCGGGACAAACTGGCCAAGGACGTGAAACGCGGCGATAAGGCGGCCGTGGCCGAGGATACCATTCTGGCCAAACTCGAACCTGCGCTCAACGCCGGCAAACTGGCGTTGACCGTTCGACTCACGCCCGAGGAAAAACAGGTTGCCCGAAACTTTTTTCTGCTCACGGATAAACCGACCATCTTCGCCTGCAACGTCAAGGAATCCGACCTCGCCACCGCCGACAAAAATCCGTTTGTCCAAAAGGTGCGCGATTATGTGAAAACCCACCTCGCCTGCGAAGCCGTCGTCATCAGCGCACAAATTGAGAGCGACTTGATGGACTTGGCGCCGGACGAGGCAAACCAATTTCTCAAGGCACTTGGCGTGGAGGAATCCGGCGTCGGCGCGCTCATCCACGCCACGTATCATCTGCTGGGTTTGCGCACCTTCCTGACCGCCGGCGAAAAGGAAGTCCGCGCCTGGACGATTCACGTCGGTGACACCGCGCCCAGGGCGGCCGGCGTCATCCACTCCGATTTCGAGCGCGGCTTCATCAAGGCCGAGACCGTCGCCTACGACGATTTGGTAAAATGCGGTTCCGTCGCCGCCGCGCGCGAAAAGGGACTTTACCGGATGGAAGGCAAGGAATACGTCGTGCAGGACGGCGATGTGCTGCTGTTCAAATTCAACGTGTAATTCGGAGGGGCGAGTTACACGAGCCCTTGAATTAGAAGTTTGGGACTCGCAGAGCTCGTCCCTCCGAAAAATTTACCCCAATTTGTACCGCCGCATCTTCAAATCCACTTCCTGCGCCCAGGCGTCAATGCCGCCGCGCAAACAGCGCACGTTCTGCAAACCGTGTCCCATGAAATACGCCGCCGCATCCAGGCCGTTTTTGCCCGCGTGATCAATGACGACAATCGGGTTTGTGTTCGAGCCGCTCGCCATGAGCTCCCGCATCACGTCCTGCGACAGCAACACTGAACCGGCAATGTTGACTGCCTCAAATTCCTCACGCGACCGCACATCCACCAGTTTTACCGATTTATCTTTCTGCAAAAATTCTGCGAGTTCCCCGGCCGAAATTAAAATTTTCGCGTCCTGCTCATGGCTGGACTGGATGTGCGCCAGCACCCCGGCCACGTCCAGGTTGCCGTTGCGCGCGCAAACCTGCGCCAGCGTCTCTTCCGGGCTGAACCCGCAACTGCTGCACCCGCCGATGTGATATCGCCGGAACAACGCCCGCTGCGCGCCGGGAAAAACTTCCAGCACCTCGCGCATCGGTGAGTTCGCGCCAATTTTTGTTTCAATAACCACAGCTCAAATTAACTCGAATAAATTTTCCTGTCGAATCAAAGCCCGGAGCAATTTGCCGTTAGCTATTTTGCGGGTGCCGCGCCCGGGTAGGATATCTCAAGGCGGCTGTAAATGGTGCTGCTGCCCCCGCCGGGCCAGTAGACACCGGCTCCGCCAAAGCGATTAGGCACGATGGTTCCCTCCAACGCCAGCGTTTCCTGGTCCACGTCGTTGGACGCGGTGACTGCCAGGGTAGTGCCGGTGACCTTCAGGGTCATGTGAGTGGTCGTCTTGAATACGCCGCTCAATACCTGCTGGTCGTTGAGTGGCAATCCAGTACCGTTCTCAATCTTGTAGAGTTGAAACAGGCACTTGTCGGCGGACCGGGTCGTTCTCCAAAACCGCAGGGCGTAGCCATTCCGGGTGCGCGGATCATACTTGATGTACACGTCGGCGTGGAGATTGCGCGGGCCGCTCTCCGCGGGCGAACCCGGGACCGAAAATCCCTGGCCCGCTTTTTCGGATGCCATCACGAGGTCAACCTGCATGTCACCGCAGTCCGCATCCTGCTGATAGAGAAGATATGCCCGGGTACTCGGCCGAATGCCGTAGCCATGCACGAAATCATCCCCGGTCACGACGGCCCAGGTGCCCAGCACCGTCCACAAGCCGCTCACGTACGTGTCGTTTGTGTCCGGCACGAAATTCCTGAAATCTGGCGAAATCGTGGCAGACCGGACGTCCGCTGCCACAACGGGTTTCGCGGTCACCACTTGCACCTCCGGACCGGGATCGCTGATGTTGTGTTTGGGCTGAACCGTCACCTTGAGATATTTGCCGACATAACCCGGTGTCAGGGGGAGCGTTTTCAAGGGCTGGTCGCCGCGGGTGACAGCGATTTTCTGCAGATTGATTCCCGATGCGTCGTCGCAGAGGTACCACGAAACGAGCGACTGATCCTCCCGGCCGTGCAAATCGAGCGTGTAATCCACAATGGCCGCTCCGTCGGCCGACAGGTGGATCGTGGGACCCGCAGTCACCGCCGGTGGATCGGTATATTTGGGTTCCACATAGACAGAGGCCGTGACGTAAATGCCGTTGGTCGCGGTGGCGCGAACGGCAACCCACTCCGCCTGGCTGGTCGTGTTCCGACCGGTCACCACGACATTCGAGCCCGTCGTTCGGCTGAGTGAAATCAGGTCAGACCTGGTCGACCAGATAATCGTCTGGTCGGCGCGGGTCGGCGTAACCGTCGCGCCGATGGTAGCTCCGGGCCCGCCCGTGCGAATGGACGATGAGCCGTTTGCCAACGCGATGCGGAACGGCAGATTTCCCTGTCCGGCCGATTCATATTTGCTCCTGACCCCGGCCGGGTCCCAGTCGTCGGCCGGCCCATTCGGCGTTGCCCGGAGCAGGTTCCACGGGTTGAAGGCCGGGAGTTCCTGCTCAGACAACTCTCGCGAGTAGGTAAACGCGGGCATGCCCACGGTGCTGTCGTAGATGACCGCCGGATGGCCGTCGGCATCCTTATTGTGCCAGGTGAGGGAAAGTTGATTGGGCCGGGGTGCGGCGGGGCCTCGGACCCAGGCGACGTGAGCCTGAGCCGAATCGACCGGCAGCACACAGTTGATCAGGACATTCGGCCGGCTGGCGCTGCGAAACTCGGCCTTGTAGAACCGCATGCCGCCGGTGGCTTCGAACCGGCAATTGAAGAAGACGATTCCCGAAGCCGACATCACCCCGCTCCCGGTCGGGAAGACCAGCGTGCAATCTCCCCAGACGCTGATTTGGCCTCCACCCATCCAATCGTCCGTGCCTTCGATGTAAACGTTTTTGAACCAGGAACGCGTGGTCCTCAGAAACATGGTGTCCAATCGGCCCAAGAGGGCGACGTTCTCATAGACGTGTTTGTCCCCCGCGGCCTGCAGGGCCACTCCCTGGGTGATGACATCCGATCGTCTGGTCAGATTCTTTCCCGGATCACCGGGATACTCGTAATCGGCATTGCAATAATTGATGATGGTCAGATTCTTCGCGGTGAATCCGGTGGCGTTGACATCGATGACGTACCCGTCGTCGTCGGCGCCCTGCATCAGGCCGCGATTGTCCGCCAGCACTACCGTGCGGCGGTTGTCGGTCAAGCCGAGCAAGGTAATATAATTCTTCGTGATGCTCAGGCTTGGGCCTCGCAGCCCATGGCCGGGAAGCTGATACACGTTCGGCCTGATCCCGATGACAGTCGGCTTTGCCTTGGTTCCCGCGGGCGCGGCGGCATACGCAGCCTGCAGCGTCTTGAATTTCTTCGCGGCCGGGTCGTCCTGGGGCAGGTTGCCATCCACGAGATAGTCATAGGTCAGCCTGGCGGGATCGATTGAGTTGACGATCGGTTCGGTACCGCCCTTGACGCTGTCTTGCGCCATGGCAGAGCGTGCGCACAGAACAAATGCGGTCAGAACAAACAGCAAGATCGGCCTCAGATTTTTCACGCGGGTGATTGACTTTGGCTTGCCGACAGCCTCGACGTCAATCGTTTGGTTGAATCGAAATTGGGATTCGGTTCATTGACCAAAAAATTTCTGAAGCCTCTGCCGTCAACTGAAATCCGCAACCGCTGCACCCGCCGAGATGATGCCGGCGGAACCAAGCCCGCTGCGCGCCGGGAAATATTCCCAACACTTCGCTATTGGAGAGTTTGCGTCGATTTCCGTTTCAGCAAGCACAGTCCAAATTAGCCCAAACAAACCTTTTGTCGAAATTAAAGTCAGTTGGCCGCCGTTGACGCCTGATTCATTGCCGCTTATCTTGTCGGCGTGAGCACGATTGCTGAAATCGAGGCTGTATTGCCGAAATTAACCGCCGAGGAACTCGAGCGCGTTGAACGGGCTGTTCACGACCAGTTCCGCCAGCGCGGCGGGGGGATTGTTTACGACGACACGTATGGCGTCGAAACGGAGGCGGATTTGATCGCTTCCGCCGACGCCGCCTTCCAACTCTACGACAAAGCCGAGGCCAAACATGCTAAGCGCCCGGCGCGGTGATGTCTGGCTCGTGGACCTGGGCATGACCGCCAAAGTGCGTCCGGCCGTCATCTTCAACACCCCTTTTCGCGACGACGAGCGCGCGCTTTTTGCCATCGTGCCGCACACGACGGCCTTGCGCAGCGGAAGATTTGAAGTGGCCGTGAAAGTCGCGTGGCTGGAAAACGGCGCGTTCGATGCCCAAGGATTGCGTCACATCCCCGGTTCAGTATTGGTGCGAAAACTTGGCACGCTGAGCCATTCGCAGATGGAGGCAATTCTTCAGGCAATTAAAATTTGGCTGGAAATCCCCTGAATTTTCCAAAGGCAACTGCTGCACCCGCCGATGTGATACCGCCGGAACAACGCTCGCTGCGCACCGGGAAAATGTTCCAGCACCTCGCGCATCGGCGATTGAGGACTAACATTCATCTTGGGGAAATTATCTCAACTTACATTCCCTGTCGAAAACAATGTCACTAAGATTGAAACTGGATTCAGAATGGCAACGGGCTTTGCAACTGTGTAATCTCTTGCTCCATGTTGTTGACTCTGACGACAACGCACAGGCCGGCTACCGACCTTGGTTACTTGCTTCGCAAGAATCCGACGCGTCCACAGTCATTCAGCCTTTCATTCGGCAAAGCGCATGTGTTCTATCCCGAAGCATCGCCGGAGCGCTGCACGGTGGCGTTGCTGGTGGAAGTTGATCCGGTTGGCCTGGTGCGGAATCGTAGTGGACCCGCAGGCGAGGGCGGTGCGTTGGAGCAATACGTCAATGACCGGCCTTACGCCGCCTCATCCTTCTTGAGTGTGGCCATCGCCGATGTCTTTGGCAGCGCCCTCTCCGGCAAAAGTAAGGAGCGCCCCGAACTGGTGGACACGCCGTTGCCGTTGCGCGTGACATTCTCTGCGCTGCCGTGCCGTGGCGGTGAAGAGTTTTTGCGGAAACTGTTTGAACCGCTCGGCTACACCATGTCCGCGCACCGGCTCCCGCTGGACGAGAAATTCCCTGATTGGGGAGAAAGCGCCTATTATCACGTCGGGTTGGAAACCCGTCTGCCGGTTCAAAAGCTTCTCTCCCATCTTTACGTGCTCGTACCGGTGCTGGATAACGACAAGCACTACTGGGTCGGCGATGATGAGGTGGAAAAGCTGCTGCGCCACGGCGAAGGCTGGCTGGCATCGCACCCGGAACGCGAAGCCATCACGCGCCGCTACCTCAAACACCAGCGCAGCCTGGTGGACGACGCCCTGGCTCAACTCGTAGGCGAAGACGAACCTGACCCCGATGCGACGGCCGAAACGCAGGCTCAGGAAGAAGAAGCCATCGAGCGCAGCATCAGCCTTAACGAACAACGCCTGGGTACAGTACTGGCCGCATTGAAAGCCAGTAACGCGACCCGGGTTTTGGATTTGGGTTGTGGTGAGGGCAGATTGTTGCAGGCACTGTTAAAAGAAAAACAATTCACCGAAATCGTCGGCATGGACGTGTCGCATCGCGCGCTTGAAATCGCTCATGACCGGTTACATTACGACCGCCTGCCGCCAGTTCAGAAAGAACGCCTGCATTTGTTGCACGGCTCGCTCATCTACCGCGACCAGAGGCTTGCCGGTTTCGATGCCGCCGCTGTGGTGGAAGTGATTGAACACCTTGACGCG
>DATEGR010000129.1:0-2204 GCA_035279985.1 Verrucomicrobiia bacterium | reverse complement strand
GACTGGCTTTGGCGTGGCGGTCAAGGCCGTCAATTAAAGAAAAATATGAAACGCCCCATCTTGTATCTGGCCCTGCTTCTGATCGGTTCCTCCCTGATTCCACTGCATGCGAAATCCGCGTTCCGCAACTTCATCACTGTCAGGGGCGACCAGTTGCTGGACGGGACCAGGCCGTTTCGCTTTATTTCGTTTAACATTCCCAACCTGCTGATCGTTGAAGACAACGTCCCGTTTAACCGGACCAATCCGTGGTGCCTGCCCGACGAGTTTGAGCTTCAGGATGCCCTGGCGACAGTGCATCAGATGGGTGGCACCGTGGTGCGCACTTACTCAATACCGGTCTGGCGGAGCAACGACCCGCCGGCAGAATCTTCGTACGTGCTGGGAGTCGACAAGTACAACGAAAACGCCTTCCGCACGTTCGACCTCGCGCTCAAGCTGGCCAACGAAAATGGCGTCCGGCTCATCATTCCGCTGGTGAACAATTGGAAATGGCAGGGTGGCCGCGGCGAGTACGCCGGTTTTCGCGGCAAGGCCCCGGACGACTTCTGGACCGATCCGGAACTCATCGCCGATTTCGAGCGAACCATCCGGTACGTTCTGTTGCGGACCAACACGCTGACCGGCGTGCGGTACTGTGATGACAAGGCCATTCTTTGTTGGGAAACCGGCAACGAGCTTTCCAGTCCGGCTGCCTGGACGCACGAAATTGCCCGTTACCTCAAGAGCCTCGATCCTCATCATCTGGTCATGGACGGTGTGAACGGCGGGTATTTAAGTCCTGAATCGCTGAGGGATCCGTACGTTGATATTGTCACGACCCACCATTATCCCGGTTCATGGACGCGAAAGACTTTTGCCCAACTCATCCGCGAAAATTGGGAGATGGCGAAAGGCAAAAAGCCATACGTCGTCGGCGAGTTCGGCTTTGTCAGCACGGCGGAGATGGCGGACGCCATGAAAACCATCATGGACACCGGCACGGCGGGTGGTTTGCTTTGGAGCCTGCGTTTCCATGACCGTGACGGCGGCCTCTACTGGCACAGTGAGCCGTCGGGCGGCAATCTCTACAAGGCATTTCATTGGCCCGGTTCATCCGTCGGTGCCGGGTACGACGAAATCCAGCTCATGGCTTTGGTCCGCAGCAATGCCTTTGAAATTCGCGGGATGACGCCGCCACCGATTCCGGCTCCGGCGCCGCCCAAACTGTTGCCAATAACCGATCCCGGAGCGATTTCGTGGCAAGGCCCGGTCGGCGCTGCCAGTTACAATGTCGAACGCGCGCCGGGACGCAGCGGCCCGTGGGAAGCGGTCGGGGACGGAATTGACGAAAGTGCGGTGCAATATTATCCGTTGTTTGCCGACGAATCGGTGCCGGCAGGCGATTGGTTTTACCGCGTCATTGCAAAAAACGAATCAGGCATTTCAAAGCCCTCCAATGTCGTTGGCCCGGTCACGGTTACGCGCGACACCCTGGTGGACAACCTGGCTGATTTCTCAAAAGTCTATGCCCGGCTGGGCAACCTGGAGATAAAGACGCAAGACTGCCGCAAGGCGAAGGAAGATGTGGACCGTGCCGCCGGCGAAGCCGGAGATGCGCTCATCTATAAGCTGTCTACTGCGATTGAAGGTTTCCGTGTCTTCGCGTTCTTTCCCGGCGATGTCGTGGACTTGAAGTTTTCAATCTCCGACGATGGCCAGACTTACCACGACATTCCCGCCGGCAAGAATGAATATTTCAGCGGCGCCGGCGATTACAATTACTGGAAGCCCCTGCTGTACCACGCGGAAAATTTGAGCGGCACTGGAAAATTCCTGAAAATTGAAATGACCGGCGAAACTCAAATTGGCCGCGTGGAAATCACCCACGCCCTGTCGAAAAATTAACCGTTGATTTTGAATGGACCCGGCCAGACTGGACAACTTTTCGCAGCGCATCAGCGATCACTTGTTCAATCATCTCATGCCGTTCTGGTGCGGACCGGCGTTGGACCACGAGCAGGGCGGCTGGATGGGCTGGTTGTCCAACGATCTCAAGCCGGACCGGACCCAGCCCAAGGGGTTGATTGTCAACAGCCGCATCCTTTGGGCCTTCTCGGCGGTTCATCAGGCGCGGCCGGACCAACTTTTCCGGCAAATGGCCGACCGCGCGTATGATTACGTGATGAACCGGTTCTGGGACACGCAGCACGGCGGCGCGTTCT
>DATEGR010000128.1:0-8371 GCA_035279985.1 Verrucomicrobiia bacterium | reverse complement strand
TAGCGGCTTTCGGCAGAAAGCCGCATTTTTCCTGGTCTTATAGTTTGCGGCGCTCTGCCGAGACGCCGCTACGACTTCCGGATCGCGGCCACGGCGTCATCGATCGGACGCCCGGTCGCTTGAAAAGCGGCGGCGGTTCCGGCCGCCCAACCGGTCGCCAACGCCGTGCCGATGACGCGGGCGGAGGTCATCGCTCCCGTCGTCGCGGAGAAACACCGTCCGGCCACCCAAACGTTGTCCAGCTCAACCGCGCGCAGGCAATCAACCGGAATCTCGTAATAATCGCGCTCGGTGAAGTAGGTCATTTCCGGTCTTGGACTTTTTGTCCAGCGCTCCATCGGCCAGCAACCCCGGGCGATCCCCGAGGGAAATTTTCGTGTGCCCAACACGTCTTCATCCGTCAACCGGGCGCGGCCCAGAATGCGGCGGCCGGAACGGACGCCGAGTTGCGGGGCGACGGAATCCAGGCGTGCGTTTCGACAGGAAGCAACCTTTTCGACCAGAAACTGCCGAAGCGGTTCCAGCAGGGCGCGTGACTCACGTTCCCAATCCGTGACCTGTTGCCAGAGCGCGCGGTCGGGTTCTGCGGGCAGCAAGGTCAATTTGAAAGCGACACGACCATGAGCACCGGTGCCGGGGACGAGCGACAACCGTTCACAGAGCGCAGGCAAAGTTCCGTTTTCGACGGCCCAATGCAATTCACGCCGCACTTCAAGCAGACCGCGCTGTGCCAGACCGGGGTCCGCATTCTCCAGGACGAACACCAGGGCGGGCGCCTGGTCGGTGCCGCCGTTTTCCGCGTTGGCGCCGGCCAGCGCGGCGGCGGTCGCCTCGCCGGTGCAATCCACGACCGCGTTTGGACGGAAAAGCAACGGTTCGTTCCAGGCCAGGGCGCGAACCTGGTTCAAGCGCGAACCTTCAGCCTGCGCCTCGGCAACCGTGGCGTGCAATATGACAGTGACGTTTTTGGCATCGCTCACCACCGCATTGGCCACGTGGGCAAAAGCGGGTGGGGGATACGGCAATATCCAGAGGCCGGTGTCCATCACCCGGACGGGCCTGGTGTCGGCGGCCGGTTGCAAGCGCGAGGCAAATTCCTGCGGAAAACCGCCGCCCACCGGTGTGGCTTCCGCGCCGGTGGTGTCCCGGAGGTAAAGTCCGCAGATGGTGCCGACTTGCGCGGTGGTGGCCAGCCCGCCCAGAAAACCATAGCGTTCCAACAAAACCACCTTCACTCCGGCGCGTCCGGCTGCCGTGGCTGCCGCCACGCCCGCCGCACCGCCGCCAATGACCAGCACATCGCAGGCAATGGTTGTGGAACCGATGCGGACCGGGTTGCTCACGGCGCGCTCCGTCGCATGTGCTCGCCGTAGCTGCTGATGTTTTTCCACTGCGGCCGCACGTTGAACAGGACCGTGATTTTTTGTCCCAGACGAACCACGGTCTTGCGCCAGTCTGCCGGCGAAGTCCACTCGGCGCGCCGTCGCGCGATCCGATCCAGTTTTTTCTCGGTCTCGTCAGCCAGACCGGGCGAAAGATAATACGCCGGTTCGAAGAGGTCCTGCTTCGGTTCTACCTGGCCTTCCCGCACGGCCACGTCGGCCATGGGCGTACCTTCATAGACGCGGATGCCGACGGTGGCAAACACGGCATTGGCACGCGCGCAACAATTCAAAAAATTCTGGGTATCCTCGACGTCCGCCCAGGTTTCACCGGGGCCGCCGAACAGCAGGTAGATGGCCATGGGCAAACCGGCATCATGCGCCGCTTGCAAGGCAATCCGGGTTTCCTGCTGCCCGAAGGGCTTGTTCAACGCCGTCAGCATTTTGTCCGAAGCCACGTCCAGTCCGAACTCGACGCCGTTACAACCGCTTTCTTTCATCACGTGCGCCAGTTCGGCGTCAAATCCGGTCGGATTGCAGAAGGCCGACCATTGGACCGGCAACCGCCGGCGCGCGAGTTCGCGGCAGATGGCCAGCGCGTGGCGGCGGGGATCATTGAAGACGCTGTCCACGAAAAAGAAATGGCGCAAGTTATCCCGGGTGGCCACCGTGGCAACCTCTTCCACCACCGCTTCCGGTGGACGCAACCGGTAGCGGCGTCCCTCCAATTGGGGATAAATGCAATAGGCGCATTTAAAGGGACATCCGCGTTTGGTCTGCACGCCCACAAACCCGCCTCGCCGGAGGTAGCGCCGGTAGCGGCAGGATTCATGGGCCGGCATGGGCAACTGGGCCAGCGGGTCAATTGCCCTCGCGGGCGTAACCTTAAGGCCGTCGTTTCTGATGCCGGTGATGACGCCTTCAATCCCTTCCAATGAACGTCCGGCCTCCAGGCGCGCCAGCACTTCCGGAAACGCACGCTCACCTTCGCCGATCACTCCGCAGTCGGGCATCAACCGTCGCATCCAGCCTTGAGGTGAAACCGAGAAACCGGTGCCGCCCAGGATCAAAGGCCCGGCGAAATGTTGCCGCACCGTTTCCGTCAGTTCCCGCACTTCGTTGAAATACAAACGCGGCGCAAACGACCAGCAGTTGTCCAGATTCCGGATGCCGAAAGCCACGGCTTGAAAGGTGTGGGCCGCCAGTGCCTTGCGCAGCGCGCGTCGCGGCATTCGCGCCGTTCCCAAATCCAGAAACGTCACCTCGTGTCCGGCGGCCCGCGCGGCGGCGGCAACGCACAACGCTCCGAGCGGCGCGACGGGATAAGGAGAACGCTCCCGATTGGTCGCCACCAGGAGCACTTTCATGACAATTCCTCCTCCAATAACGCCTTCCGCATGTCCTGTTCCAACCCGTCCACCTCGGCCGGGGTCAGGCAGTCATCCACCCACGACAGTTCGGTGGTCAGCCGGTTGCCGAACCTCAAAAATAACACCGTCAAGCCGGGCCACCGCCAGCACGGGATGAGGTGGGTGGCATCCAGAATCCGGCCGCCGCACAATTCCGTCATGCCCGGACAAATTTCGCCTGAATCCGAAAAGCTCAGGGAGGCGATTTTTCCGCGAGTCGGTTTGCCCAGATGATGCGCATAATATCCCAGTGGCAGCGGTTTGAACATTTCCAGTGCCGCCATGCAGCATTCCGGGAATCGGTCGCGGATTTGGTCCATCATCTGCCGGCTGAGTTCGCCGACGATGTCGGTGATTCGTCCGGCGTGCCTGGTCTCAATCCGATAGAACAGAATGGAAAGATGATTGGAAAAGATGGGGCCCTTCGCGCCGTGCCGGCGGGTATCGTGGGGCACGGGAACCAGATAAGCTCCATCCTGGTTGCCGCGTCGGAGGGCGATGGCGTGCAAGGCGCGGATGGAGACGGCCAGATAAAAGTGGCTGCGCCGGAAACCGGCGGTAATTTGCTGACTGCGCGCGTCAATGCGGGCGGTTTCCGCTTCGGTAAAACGGATGAGGCGACGATGATTGCGGCAGGGACCGGAACGGGGTTCCGTCGGCACCAGGGTGAAGAGCGGTTCCTTGCCGGATTCATGCAGCCACTTCACCGAGCCATGCGCCATTTTGGCGTTTGACCACCAACCGGCAATCCCGCCACTGCGAGCCGTTTGCCGCGGGCTGACAAAATCCTGGATGCCGGGCGCTCCGTTCGCGGCGCCATCGGCATTGAGATGACTCAATAAAAAGTCCAGCCCGCGCGCATCCAGCAGTGTGTGGTTCCAGGAAAGGTACAGATGACTGGTTCCATCCGCGTGGCGCACCACGTCGAAGGTTACGCCCGGTCCCTGTTCGGCGCGCAGTTCGCGTTCCGTGACTGCCTTCGGCAGCAACCAGGGTGTCTCTCCGCAGCCATTTTGGTCGTGGTATTCGAAAAAGATGGCTTTTGGTTTTGTCGCCGTCCGCCAGACCGGCGGCAGCAACGGCAGCGGTCGGATCAGGCGCGCCCGCGCCAGCCAGTCCATGATCGGCGATTCGGCAATCCGCCGGCGCAGCCGGTCAACGTCAAAGCCGCGGTCCAGCTGAAAGATGGCGCAGCAGACGTTGCCCGGCAGGCCAAACCGCCGCATCCGGTGGTCCTGGCCGTGCATGAAATAATCTCCGGCAGCCGATCGAATCTGACGGGGCAGGTCAGGCATAGAAAACGGACGGTCGGCGTTCAGGTTGACGAGTGACCGTTGCGCGCCAGTTCGGCGATGCAGTTGGCGAGCGTGGCCATCGAGGTCAGATTATGGCCCGTCAGGTGTGAATCCGGCACCCGGACCCCGATGACGCGCTCACAAAAGAGCAGCAATTCGACCAGCGCAAAGGAATCAATGCCGGCCTGGGTCAGCGGGCTGTTCTCGTCAAAAGCCGTTCCTTCGGCGACGAAATTGGTCCGCGCGAACTGACAGAGCTGCGCGGCGATGGTCTTGGGGTCCTTCTCGGGAGTCATTGCTCGAATGGGTCGGTGACGAAGCAGCGGCCATGGGCGGCCACGACAACAGGAATTGCCGGCGAAAAAACCGGTCGGCGTTCGAACCCGGCCTTTGCACAAGCGAAGAAGCAGTGGTTAGGGTCAATGCTCATTTTCACCAGTATGACCCCGCTCGAAACGGCGTCAAGCTTGAAGCTGGAAAGTGGCTGCGGCATTATATGCTTGCCCGGCGTTGCGGCGCCGGAACATGCTGTGCCGGATGGCAGAATCCGTTCCCGAACCAATGGCAATTCCGCAAGTCGCCGCACCCGCCGGCCTTTCCAAGGCGAAGTTCATTACCATTAAAATCATCGCCTTGACGGCGGTGACGCTGGTGCTGGGGTTCGCCCAGGGCTGGGCATCCTCCCGGTGTTACAAACCCGACCACGTCGCCGGTTTCCACATGGGCCTGTTGCACGGAATGCTGATGCCCGCCGCGCTGCCCGGCCTGCTGCTGGGACAGGACCTGCCGATTTACGCGCCGAACAATTCGGGGCGCCCCTACAACATCGGCTACATTTTCGGCATCAACACCTGCGGCACGATATTTTTTGGCATCGCCTTCTGGCAACCCCGCCGCCGAAGAGGCTGAAAATTTATGATTTACGATATACGATTTACGCACGGCCCGGCTCCCGGTTGGTCTCGGAAATTGGAAATCGAGAACCCGGCCAAACAAGCGTAGCGGCTTTCGGCAGAAAGCCGCACTCTTCGATTTTCCGGAGTTTGCGGCGCTCTGCCGAGACGCCGCTACGGCAATGAAGAATTTTTCAGAATTCTCAAATCGTAAATCATAAATTAGTAGGGCCAGTCGCAGAAAATTTCCACCACGCTCAACCCGCCGCCGCCCCAATAGCGGCTGGGCGCGAAGCTAAACACCTGCCGGTCCCGCTCGTACACGAGCTTGACCGGATGCTCGGGGATGTTCGGATCGTACGCCTCGAATTCCAGGCTTTGCTCCGATTCCGTCAGTCCATACAGCACGATGCCGTGGTTGATGGTGATGCGCGGAAAACGGAACAGATGTACCAGGCTCAAGCCGCGTTTGGGCAATGACTGTTTCAGCTTTTTCGCCATTTTTTCGCGATGCCACGGCATCATCGGAAAGATCATCCGCCAGTGGCTCCGTAGAAAATAGGATTGCCACGGACCGCCCAATTCCGCCTTGAGCAGCGGTTCATGTGCCCGGCTGAACGAGCGCAATCCGTCGTAGCCGGGAACCACCACGCGCTCTGTGTCCGCGCCGGCCCGGCGTGGATTACGGGAGACGACCTTGCGGATGAGCTGCCGGTAAACCTCCGGTTCCGCCACTGGCTGTTCGGGAGCGAAGCGGGCGTGATCAAAGAATTGCCGCGTCGAGCGCACCATCACGAAGCAACGATGGTAATAAGTCGGCGGCGGGTCAGTGTTGAACGTGGTCATCGCCCCGGTCACCGGATCGAAATGATATTGCCACACTAGTTCGTGCGGAAACGCGAAGGTATCGCGCTCAAACTGGAAGCTGCGGACAAACTGCTCGGTCGGCGCCATCATTTTACCGGGATAGTAACCAGCAACGTTTGGGAAAGCGAGTTCAGCTTGTGCCTGAGGAGTTTGGAACTTCGAGTTGCATTCATGGTGGCTGACAGAAACCGGTCTCCGCCTTCACCGGGCAAAACGTCGCCATGCTTTTCGTGTTCCGGCTTTCAAATGGTTCACGCTCGACCTCACCCCGGCCCTCTCCTCCAAGGAGAGGGAGAATTATTCGCAGCTTTTTTTAAAAAAGTCGCGCGACTTGATTTGCTGGACGCTTATGCGCAAAACCAGAGATGGCCGGCAGCCGTTCCTTCTGCTGGGGGAGAAGGTCAGAATGAGGGCGGACGTAAAATACAAATTTCAGCCAACTCTTGTGGTCCATTTCAAAATGATGTCAGGCAACCGGGTCAACTTCCGCGACCATCTCGCTTGCGCCGTTATTTCATACCTGCCAGGGTGAGTTCGGCGGACAACACTTTGGTGTCTGCAACGAAGGCGGTAACCGCGGCTTGAATCAAATAATCCAAACGGCCGGTGATGGTGGCTTCGATGCGTAGAGTGTCACCCGGTTTGGCTGAGCCGAGGATTTTAACGGCGCGCAGCGCCGACAGTTTCATGCGCGGCCAGGTGGGGTTGGCTGGGTCTTCCTGCGCCACCATGCCGGCCACCTGGGCGCCGGCTTCCACCAGCAGCACGCCGGGCAGAATCGGTTCACCCGGCAGATGGCCGCGCAGATAAAATTCGTCGCCGCGCACCCGGTATTCGCCCACGCCTTCCTTGCCCGGCGTCAAACTCACCATCCGGTCCACAAACCGGAATTCCGGCCCGTGCGGCAGCGATTTCATGGCCAGTTGCAGGATTTCGGGCGGCGCACTCATGGTTTCAACCTAAAGACGGCAGTTGAGATGAACCACGGAATACACGAGACACGCGAAAGAAACCCTTAAAAAGAGTCCTTTTCCTTGTAGCGGCGGTCTGTGACCGCCGCACAATTCCTGCAAAATCAGATAGTATGCGACACTCACAGAGCGCCGCTACATCGTCTGGCAAAGGTCTCATTCGGATTTAAGAATCAGTCGTGTCCGTTTTCGCGTCATTTCGTGTATTTCGTGGTTTTAAATTCTCATTTTCCGTTGAGCGGTTCTACCACGGTGTAGTCCGGCGGCAGTTTCGCCTCGAATCGAACGGGATCAATCGGCTGGTTCAAGATCACGTTGGTGAAATTGTTCCGCAGACTGGAGCCGTCGGCGAATCTCATTTCCGTGGCGGCAATCGTGAAATCGTTCGTGTGAAAACCGATCAGGATTTCGCTGATGAATTTACGCGCGGAATCGCTCCGGGGCTGGAGGGTCATTTGCAGCATCGAATTCGTTTCCGCCGCCGACAACAACCGAAAGTTTTTTTCCATGGTCGCCCGGTCGCGGGGCAGGGTGGCATCGAGCAGGGCCAGCGCATCCTTGATCGGGCCGGTCGGAACGGCGCCGAGCGGATATTTTTCCGCCTGCTTGAGCCGGGGATAGATGATGAGCAACTGGTCCGGCTGGCGGAGCACGATGGTCTGCACCGGCTGGCCCAGTTCCCAGCGGAACTCGCCCGGTGTCACCCAGACCTTGCCGGTGGACACCAGCGGCTGGTTCAATACTTTGAGCTGACGTGTCTGAATGAAATCGGCGGACCAGCTGTGCGTGTTGGTTTGCACTTCAAACCACCGGTTGAATTGCGCGTCGGAGCTGGTCTCTTGGGCAACGGCACCGGTTGCTGCGACGTACAACAGAAACCAAAGCCGGCTGCACACGTAGGACAGGCGTCGCGCCTGTCTCTTACTCACTGTTCCGCTTAAGCGGGGAATCATTTTGGAGACAGGCGCGACGCCTGTCCTACCCAAATCGGAACGAATTGATACCATTGATCAATATCCTTGCGAATTTCCGGCTCGAATGCACGCAGGATTTGCTGCGTCAATTCCCGGCGCGCCTCGCGATTGCCCAGTGCCTTGCGGTCGTAGGTGAACTCCGGCAGCACTTTCACCGCGTAACCGTCCGGCCGGCGGATGATCGTCACGCCAATCAACGCGCAGCCTGACGCCCGCGCCAGTTCTGCCGCCGCCAGTGACGCTTCAAACGGGTGGCCGAAAAATTCTATCGGGACACCGCCTTTTTCCGGCGGCCGGTCCAGCGAGATGGCCAGGTCCGCTCCCGCCTGGAGTTGTTTGATGACTTCCACAAAAGCGAAATCATCCTGCCCGATGACCAGGGTCTCGACCCCGCAACGCCGCCGCGCCTCGATGCGCAGGTCGGTCAAACCGTCGTCGGGTTCGGCCTGCGTGAGAATCGTCAGCCGGATGCCGAGTTGCGTCAGCAACAGGCCGCCATGCTCCCAATTGCCGAGGTGCAGCGTGATGAAGAGCGTGCCGCGCCCGCGTTGCCGGGCGGCGCGGATGATTTCCAGTTCGC
>DATEGR010000127.1:0-9947 GCA_035279985.1 Verrucomicrobiia bacterium | reverse complement strand
ATTCGCGTCGAGTTTCACCCCGCTCCTTTCGGCCGCCATCATCGGCACCAACACACCGGCACCATCGTTGACCCGTGAGCGCATCGCAACGTTGCCGGCGGCGCAACAGGCGGTTTGGAAGGAATATTTGAAACGCTCGGAACGCCAACGGCAGGCGGACCAGGACTTTCTCCAGACGGAAATGCGCGACCATGGCGTCAAAACTCCGGTGGTTCCCCGCGCAGGTTTTTCCGCCCGCAGCATTCCCCTGAACCAGCCTGCGGCCTGGTATGGCAGCCATGAGGCGGTGCGCGTTGCCGGCATCGTCGCCTCCTTTCAAACCCCGGCAGGCGGCTGGAGCAAGAACTTGAACCTGGCGGCGCAGCCGCGGGTGCCAGGCGAAAGTTTTGCGCCTGACAACAACTCGCGTTACCCCGGCAAAAAAGATTTCGACGCGACCCCGGCCGACCATTGGGACTATGTCGGGACCTTTGACAACGATGCCACCGTCACCGAGCTGCGTTTTCTGGCGAAGGTCATTACCGCCGGCGGAACCGGGCAGGTCAAACCCTTGCGCGCATCGTTTCTGCGCGGTCTGGACTATATTTTTGCCGCACAATATCCCAACGGCGGCTGGCCGCAGGTCTGGCCGCTGCAAGGCGGCTATCACGACGCGATTACGTACAACGACGACGCGATGATCAACATTCTCAATCTGTTGCGCGAGGTTGCCACCGGGACAAACGAATTTGCTTTTGTGCCCGGGAAAACGCGCCGGCCGGCCGCCGCCAGCCTTCAGCGCGGGCTCGCGTGCATTCTGGCGAGCCAGATTATCGAGGATGGCCGTCGCACGGTGTGGTGCCAGCAGCATGACGCGCTCACCCTCCAGCCGGTTTCCGCGCGGAATTATGAGATGCCCTCGGAAGTCAGCAGTGAAAGCACCCACATCATGATGTTTTTGATGGCGCAACCTCATCCGGGCCCGGAAATCATCAAGTCGGTAAATGGCGCCGCCGCATGGTTTGAGAAAACCCAAATCCGCGATATGGCCTTCAAGTTTGTTCCGGGTGAAGGACGCCATCTGGTGTCCGCGCCGGGCCATGGTCCGATTTGGGCGCGCTATTACCAAATCGGCACCGACCGGCCGATTTTCGGCGACCGCGACAAAACCATCCACGACAACTTGAATGAAATTTCCGACGAACGCCGCAACGGATACGCCTGGTTCAATGAGGCACCCCAGCAAGCGCTCGCCCGCTACGCCGAATGGAAAGAACATTTGCCGGAATAGGCTCCCGGCAGGATTATTTTTGTCTGGCCACCTTTCGTTCCCTCGGCAACATTGCCGTCCTCGGTTGACGACGACATGAACCTGGAAAAAATCCGATGACGCCGGCGATGAAGAACATCAGTTGCCTTTTGCTCGCGGCGGTGCTGGTTTCCGGGTGTCGCACGCCGCTGGCGCCGGCCAATCCCGACGCGAACGCCAAGGCCAAAGCCGTGCTCAAATACTTCCAAAACCTGGAAACGCGATCCGATAAGCGTCTGGTGTCCGGTCAGTTCTCCAATTTTGGAGACCGGGCGAACCTGGACCTGCTGAACGAAGTCCATGACCGGACCGGGCATTGGCCGGCGCTGTTGGGCGTGGACTACGCCGGCCGGGGTGGCGTTTCCACGGAAGCACCGGACCAGGCGGCCATTGAATATTGGAAGGCGGGCGGTCTGGTCACCGTCAGCACGCATCTATACAATCCCGCCCGGGCAACCAACAATGCGTTCGGCGGGCTGCGCGACAAAGATGTTGATCTCAACACCTTGCTGGATCCCGACACTGGAACACACGCCCGCTGGCTGCGCGAGCTGGACCAGGTCGCTACTGGTTTGCAGGAACTCCAGGCCCATGGCGTGGTGGTTTTGTGGCGGCCGTTCCATGAAATGAACGGCAACTGGTTCTGGTGGGACGGCAAGGACCCGGAAACCTTCAAAAGACTCTGGCGCCAGATGTTTGAGTATTTCACCAAAACCAAGGGCCTGGACAATTTGCTCTGGGTCTATGCGCCGAACCATGGCACCAACACGGCGGTGTATTATCCCGGCAACCGTTATGTGGACCTGGTCGGCCTCGACGCCTACACGGATTTCGTGGATACCAACCATATTTTCGGTTACGCCGAAGTCGCGCGGCTGCCCAAGCCGTTCGGTTTCACGGAATTCGGCCCGCACGGACCGGCCAATCCGCCGGGCGATTACGATTACCTTCGGTTCCTTCGGGGCGTGCAGACGAATTTCCCGCGGACGGTATTCTTCATGAGTTGGAATGCAAAATGGAGCCTGGCGCAGAACTCGAATGTCACCGAAATGCTGAACCGTCCCGGGATCATCAATCGCGATGATTTGCCGAAGGGGCTGGCCGGCGACCGATCATCAAATCAATAAAACCACGGCATGGCGTTCAAACATTTTCCCAAAGCATCGCAAAGCGTGCAATTACTCCAACGCTCGCTGGCGCGCGGGCGGCTTGGCCACGCCTACCTTTTCACGGGTCATCGGCTGGAGGAATTGGAATCCATCGCCCGGACACTTGCCAAAACGTTGAATTGCCGGAAACCGGTCAAGACCGGCGGCGTGGCGACCGATTGTTGCGATGAATGTCTGAGCTGCCGGAAGATTGACCACGAAACGCACACGGATATTCATTGGGCGCGGCCGGAATCCAAATCGCGCGTCGTCACCGTGGAGCAAATGCGCGACCTGATGCGCGAGATCCAGCTCAAATCGACCGAGGCCGATTGGAAGGCCGCCATCATCGCGGCGGCGGACCGTTTGAATCCGCAAGCCGCCAACGCCTTCCTGAAAACGCTCGAAGAACCGCCCGCCAAATCCGTGCTGATACTGCTTTCCACCGAACCCCAACGGATCCTGGAAACGATTCTGTCACGCTGCCTGCGTTTGAATTTCTCCACCGAAAGCCGCTACGAACCTGACGCCGCGCAGTCCGAATGGCTCGCCCGATTCGGCGCTTTGGCGGCCGGTGAGCAAAGGAGCCTGCTGGGCCGTTATCGTTTGCTCGACGTGTTGCTCCAAAAACTCGGTGAAATCCGCACGCGCGTGGACGAGGCGCTCACGGCGCGCTCGCCGCTGCAACGTTATGACGATGTGGAAAAGGACTTGCGCGAGCGATGGGAGGACGAACTGGCCGCCGCCATCGAAGCCGAATACCGGCGCCAGCGCGCGGATCTGCTCCGGCTCGTGCAATGGTGGTTGCGCGATGTCTGGCTGACCACCCTGGCCGTGGGCAGGGAATTGCTGAACTTTCCGCAAATGGCCGGTGCGGAAGCCGTCGCCAAAAAAATCACGCCGCACCAGGCGTTGGCCAACCTGCAAACGTTGGAGCAGACGCAACGTCTCCTGTACACGAACGTGCAGGAAGCGCTGGCGCTGGAAGTGGGACTTTTGAAACTCCATCTGTGATGGGTGCCGGTTTGGGATTGCCTTTGGTCACAGGACCAAATTAGTTTTCCAGCATGAGACCGGCACGCCTTTGTTTTCGTTTCTTTCCAGTTCTATTTTCTATGGCCGCCGGTTTGCAGCTGTCTGCGGCCGGCTTTGCATCGCATGATTATCCTTTTCGCCCCGTACCGTTCACCGCTGTCCACCTGGACGACGCCTTCTGGGCGCCCCGGATTGAAACCAACCGCGCCGTCACGATTCCTTATGCCTTCGGAAAATGCGAGGAATCCGGCCGGATGGACAATTTCGAGCGCGCCGCGGCCGTGTTGCGCGGTGAGAACATCGCGAACCGCAAGCTGCCGGGCTATCCGTTTGACGACACCGATCCTTACAAGGTGCTCGAAGGCGCGTCCTACGCGCTGGCCGTCCAGCCTGATCCTAAAACGTCGGCCTACCTCGATTCGCTCATCGCCCGGTTCGCCGCCGCCCAGGAACCGGACGGCTACCTTTACACCATCCGCACCATTGACCCGCAGCATCCCAACCATTGGGACGGGCCGAAACGCTGGCTGAACGACCCGCAGCAGAGCCACGAACTTTACGACGCCGGCCATTTGTTCGAGGCCGCCGCCGCGCATTACCAGGCCACCGGCAAAACGAACCTGCTCAACGTCGCGCTCAAGGAAGCCAACCTGCTCTGCCAGGTTTTCGGCCCCGGCACGAACCAGCTCCATCTCTGGCCCGGCCACGAAATCGTCGAGATGGGCCTCGCCAGACTTTACCGCGTCACCGGCGACCGGCGTTACCTTGACCTCGCCCGGTACTTCATCGACGTGCGCGGCAGCCATCCGGGCGGCGACGATTACCATCAGTCCCGCATCCCGCCGGTGGACCAGACCGAAGCCGTCGGCCACGCGGTGCGCGCCGGTTACCTTTACAGCGGCATGGCCGACGTGGCGGCGCTCACGGGCGACCGGGATTACGTTCACGCGATCGACGCCATCTGGGAAAACGTGGCGGGGAAAAAGCTTTACCTTACCGGCGGCATCGGCTCGGTGCCGCGCATCGAAGGGTTTGGTGCCGATTATTCCCTGCCCAACCGCACGGCTTACTGTGAAACCTGCGCGGCCGTGGCCAACGATTTCTGGAACGCCCGCCTCTTCGAACTGCACGGCGACGCCCGATACGTGGACGTGTTTGAGCGCACGCTCTACAACGGCCTGCTCTCGGGCGTCTCGCTCGACGGCACGACCTTCTTTTATCCCAACGTGCTTGAATCCGATGGCACGCAGGCGCGCAGCCCGTGGTTCGGCTGTGCCTGCTGCCCCGGCAACATCACACGCTTTCTGCCGTCGGTGCCCGGCTACGTTTATGCCCGACAAGGCGAAACGATTTACGTCAACCTCTACGCCGGCGGCATCGCTGACATCAAATTGGACAACCGCGTCATCCGGCTGACGCAGGAAACGCGTTATCCGTGGGATGGCGAAATTAAAATCACCGTCGCGCCGGATAAGACATCCCGGTTCGCCATCGCCGTCCGGATTCCCGGCTGGGCGCGGAATGAACCGGTGCCGAGCGACCTCTACCGGTTTGCCGACACCAACACGGAACCGGTAGCGCTCAGTGTCAACGGCGAACCGGTTCGCATCAAACTCGACCGGGGCTACGTCCGGATCGACCGTTCGTGGAAACCCGGCGACGTGATTGGGTTGAACCTGCCAATGCCGGTGCGGCGCGTCGTGGCGAATGAAAAAGTCAACGCCGACCGCGGCCGCGTGGCGTTGCAGCGCGGGCCGATTGTTTTCTGTGCCGAGTGGCCGGACAATCCGGGCGGCAAGGTGCGCAACCTGGTTCTGCCCGACGGCCAGCCGCTCACGGCCCGGTTTGAACCGGACCTGCTGAACGGCGTGGAAACCATCGCCGGCAAGGCGTTCGGCGTGACGAAGGACGCAGACGGCCAACTGATGAAAACAGAGCAGGATTTCAAGGCCATTCCGTATTTTGCCTGGGCCAACCGCGGCAAAGGAGAGATGGAAGTCTGGCTGGCGGATTCGGAAAGCAGTGTTACCGCGCCGTAAGGGTCGCCATCCGCCCTGCCGCTGGAGCGCGAGTTGTCCCAACTCGCCGCGTCTTTGAAAGATCATCCGCTGCGGATTGTGACCATCCGCGCTCCGGTATTCAGCCCCTCGTCAATTTTCACGACAGACTTTGGCGTTGCCATTGCCGATTCCTTGCTTAGTTTGCATGCTCGTGAAAGTCACCACCCTTGCCTGCCAACTTGTCTGTGTTGCCTCACTCGCCCTTTCCACCACGAATTTGTTCGCCGACGATGTCTCGTCACCGCGCGAACGGCTGTTGTTGGACTTCGGCTGGAAATTTCATTTGGGCAATGAATGGGGCTTTGCCCAAAACCTGTCCAAGGCCGGCACCGGCAGCGGCCCGGCCAGCACGTCGTTCAGCGACGCGAGCTGGCGCACGGTGAACCTGCCGCATGATTGGGCCGTGGAACTGCCCTTCGACAGCCAGGCCGATGGTTCGCACGGCTTCAAGCCGGTGGGCCCGGGTTTCCCACAGACCAGCGCGGCGTGGTATCGTCGCACGTTTGACCTGCCCGAGACCGATGTCGGGAAGCGGCTCTGGCTGGAATTCGACGGTGTATACCGCGATTGCGACGTGTTTGTGAACGGCTGGTTTGTCGGCCATCACAACAGCGGCTATGACAGCTTTCGTTATGACATCACCGATGTGGCGGACTATGGCGGCAAAAACATCGTCGCTGTAAAGGTGGACGCCTCGCAGTTTGAAGGCTGGTTTTACGAAGGCGCGGGCATTTACCGGCACGTCTGGCTGGTCAAAACCGGGCCCGTCGCCATCGCGCCGGACGGAATTTTTGTCTATGCCCAATTCAGCAACAACATTCCGGAAGGGCAAGCCACGATTCAATTGAAGGCAAAAGTGGTGAACCGGCAAAAGAATGTCAGCGTGGCCGAGGTTAACTGGAACATCCTTGCGCCCGATGGCAAAACTGTTGAAGCCGGCGGGGCACACGAAACCTCTGAGATTCCTCCCGGATCAAAAATTGAGTTCAATCGGGACGTTGGCCTGAATTCTCCGATCCTCTGGTCGCCCGAATCGCCAAAACTCTACAAACTCATCACCACGGTCGAAAGCGATGGCAAAGTTGTTGACCGCGAGGAAACCGAATTCGGCATCCACACTGTCGCGTTCGATCCCGACAAAGGATTTCTGCTGAACGGCAAGCCTTACGAGTTGAAAGGTACGTGCAATCATCAGGACATGGCGGGTGTGGGGGCGGCGTTGCCGGATGCGCTCCAGTACTTCCGCGTGAAAAAATTGAAGGAGATGGGTTGTAACGCCATCCGCACTTCGCACAACGCGCCAACACCGGAACTGCTCGAGGCCTGCGACCGTCTGGGGATGCTGGTAATGGATGAAAACCGACTGCTCGGCAGTGACGCGGCGAATCTGGCCCGGTTCCAGGGCCAAATCCGGCGCGACCGCAACCATCCCAGCGTTGCCATCTGGAGCATCGCCAACGAGGAGTTCACGGTGCAGGACACGCCCGCCGGCAAACGCGTCGCCGAAACCATGCAGACGCTTCTCCGGCAGCTCGATCCGACCCGGCCCATCACTTATGCCGCGCCTGTCGGTGACGATTATGAAGCCAACATCAATTCGCTAATCGAGGTGCGCGGCTGGAATTATCACGTCGGGCAGGACATGGACAATTATCACCGGGAACATCCGACCCAGCCGGAGGTCGGCACCGAGCAAGCCAGCACCGTGAGCACGCGCGGCATTTACGCCAATGACCCGGTGCGCGGTTACGTTAGCGCTTACGACACCAACGCGCAGCCCTGGTCGAGCACGGCCGAAAGTTGGTGGAGCTATTTTGCGGATCGTCCGTGGCTTTCCGGCGGATTCATCTGGACCGGCTTCGATTATCGCGGCGAGCCGACGCCTTATGGCTGGCCGTGCATCAATTCGCACTTTGGGGTCATGGACACATGCGGTTTTCCCAAGGACCTTTACTACTATTACCAGTCCTGGTGGACGGACCAGCCAGTGCTGCATCTGCTGCCGCATTGGAACTGGCCGGGCAAGGAAGGCCAGGACATCAACGTGTGGTGTTTCAGTAATTGCAAGCAGGTTGAATTATTTCTGAATGGCAAAAGTCTCGGCCGGAAAACGATGAAACCCAGTTCGCATCTGGAATGGACGGTCAAATACGAACCGGGCGCGCTCTCGGCCCAGGGTTACGACAACGATGGCAAACTGATTGCGACGACGAAGGTCGAAACCACGGGCGCGCCGGCCACCGTGCAATTGGAACCCGACCGCACGGTCATTAACGCTGACGGCGAGGACGTCAGCGTCATCACCGTTTCCGTCCGCGACGGGCAAAACCGCATTGTGCCGGTAGCGACCAATCTGGTGGATTTTAATCTGGATGGTCCCGGAAAAATTCTGGGCGTCGGCAACGGCGATCCCAGTTGTCACGAGCCGGATATTTATCTGCCGAAATTGCGGAGCCGGACTGTGGCCGTCAATGATGACTGGCGCTGGCAAAGCGTAACGAACGTGTACGCTTCGGATTTGCCCGAATTCAACACCGATTACGACGATTCAAGCTGGGCAAAGGCTGATCCGCAATCCGCCAGCGGACCGTTGGACGGCCGTGCCCAGGCGGTTTTTCGCGGGAAAATTCAGGTAACCGAACAACAACTTGATGCGGAAAGTGTCGAATTGTGTTTCGGTATGATTGACGAGGACGGCTGGGTTTATGTCAATGGCCGGAAGGTCGGAGAATCCCACGATTGGCAGTCGTCACCGTCTTTTGATGTGAAACGTCTGCTTCACCCGGGCGAAAACGTCATTGCCGTTGCGGTGGCCAACTGGAACGGCGCCGGCGGCATCAACAAGGGCGTCACGTTACGGCTCGGGGAAAAACCGGAAATGCCCCAATGGCAACGGAGCGTCTTTAACGGTCTGGCGCAAATCATCGTGCAATCCACCAGGACACCGGGAAAAATCAAATTGACCGCGCGATCGGAAGGTTTGTCGCCCGCCACGGTGGAGATTCAGACCCGGTCCTGCACGCCGCGGCCCTGCGTGCCTTGACACGAGAATGATCTTTCAAAGTCGAGCAATTATGAACTGCCAGCAATAACTACGCCAGCGGCGAAATATCCGTCTCGATTTCTTGTCATCAATTATGGTGATAGACAGGAGGTATAATATCTGTTCACATGTGCGGTGCAGCACATGAAACAACTTGGAACATGTGACGCTGCTTGCTCAGGGCAAGGCAACCGTGCAACCGTGCAACCGTGCAACCGTGCAACCGCGCAACCGCGCAATAGTGCAGGGGAATTCTCTACTTCATTCAAGCCGGATTTTTGCTTTCCGACGGGAAAGGAAAATAATGCAATATGTGAGACTGACCCCTTTATGCAATCCAGCTATGAGGGTCAGGTCAGACCCAAGCTAAAAATGAGACTAAATTACAAGACTCTGGTCTATAATGCAGAAGCTGCTTACATCATTAGCTTAATTTTATTCGCATTTTTATCTGTTAATTCGGCATCAGCAAATATCTCATTTTTTACTGCAGAAGGTTTTGTTTCAGCTGAAGTGCGTCACCCCTCTGATACGAATTACTTCTTCAAAACGGATGGCACATTCCTATTTTTGTATAGTAATGGGATATGGCAAATTCAGTTTACCTACCAACACTCCTATCATCCTGATTCGATTCCGTCCAGGAAAAAGATGGGAACTGTTATAGATTGCAAACGCATTCCAGATGGAATTAGAGAAATAATCACGCCGCCGGATAACACTAACAACCCTTCGGCAACTACTTCAAGCAGTTCATTCCCCTCAATGGCACAGCAGGAATTGTTTTTGCCGTGGTTGAGTCTCTGTCCGAATCCAGAATTGCCGATGGTCAGTTCGAATCTTATACATTTTGATTTTCGCAGAGAAATGTTAAGTAACCCGAAGAATGAAGGCAGATTTAGCATAGGTTATATTGAGCCTGGCAAACAATTCCTATCTGAGCTAACTGTTACTAACAATGGCGCAATGATCCAATACGACGGAAATGTTGTCGAGTTACCGGCACCGTATAACAACGGTTATATTCAATTCTCATATAGGGTTCTCGCGGTTACTAATTATAACGGAGTTACTTTCCCACTCAATGTTGTGCTCTATCAGTTTGCACCATCACCGACTGGCAATTCTTCAGACGATATATATCCTGCCGTGGTCAGCACACTAAATGTAAGTAGGATCGCCACCAACGAAGAAGGTTGGGATCGTCTTCAAGTTCCAAGTCATTTAATCGCTTTAGCAGGCTTTTGAAAAACGGCTGTTTTCTCAATCAACGAGCGTTTGAGCAGATCCATCGGTTCAATCGCGGATGGGCTCTTGGATGTTTTGCGGCTCGATGAGTTACTTTCTTGTCGATTTTCTAGATCTGAAGACAC
>DATEGR010000126.1:0-3556 GCA_035279985.1 Verrucomicrobiia bacterium | reverse complement strand
CTGCAAACCCCAGAAGCAACCGCCGGCCAGCGTCGCCGTTTCGTAATGCGCCGAAGGCCCAACCGCCGATTTCTCACTCGGCGAACCGATGGCCAACGCCGCAATCAAAACGGCGGCAACGGACGACGCTCGCACAAGGTTTCGCATGGTGGTGAAAGGTAAATCACTTTCAGCCAGCTGTCGAATGTGGTGGCGCGCGATGCAGGTCGCAATTTTCGTGCAGCCAAAAGGGATACACCGCTCCAGAGTGCTGGTACGACCCACAGCCACCGCGGGGAACTTTGCAGAAGCGCTGGTATTCAACGGCCAGCACAGGCAAAATCCCCTCTGTGAAACCCGCACCGATCAAGCAGTTCTCCCACCTGTTAACACCGGTTTGTTTATTCGTCCTCCTCCTGGCCCTTTTGCCTGGACTCAGCCAGGCGGCCGCATCCACAAAGCACGACGCCTTTGCCCAGAATAAAATGCTGGGGCGTGGCGTGAATGTCCTTGGATATGACCCGATTTGGCAGTCCTTTGACCAGGGACGGTTCCAGCAACGTTATTTTCAAACGATTCATGATGGCGGCTTCGACACCCTGCGCGTGAATCTTTATCCGTTCCGGCACATGGGGCCGGCACCCGATTTTACTTTGAGCGATTCCTGGTGGAACACGACCGAATGGGTGGTCACCAACGCCCTGGCCGCTGATCTGAATGTGATTCTGGATTTCCACGAATACGAAACCATGGGCACGAACGGCCCGGCCAATAAAGACAGGTTCCTCGCTTTTTGGAAACAAGTGGCCCCGCATTTCAGGGACGCGCCAGACAAGGTGTTTTTTGAAATCTTGAACGAACCCAATCACGGCATGACGCCGGACGGCTGGAACCAATATCTTGTCGAGGCGCTGGGCATCATTCGCCAAAGCAATCCGACCCGGGCCGTTATCATCGGACCGGCCTTCTACAACTCGGTGGACCATCTGGACGAACTCCAGCTCCCCAAAAAGGACCATCACATCATTGTGACGGTGCATTATTACAAGCCGATGATTTTCACCCACCAGGGCGCGCCCTGGGCGCATCCGCTGCCCCCGCTCGGCGCGAAGTGGCTGGGCACGCCCGCGGAACGCGCGGCGATCGACGCGGATTTTGCTAAAGTCCAGAAGTGGGCAAAAAAACAGCATCGTCCCATCTTCCTTGGCGAGTTTGGCGCGTATGACAAAGGCGAAATGCCGTCGCGGGCGCGCTGGACCGATTATGTGGCGCGCTCGGCGGAAAAGAACGGCTGGAGCTGGGCTTATTGGCAATTCGACTCGGACTTCATCGTCTATGACATTTCGAAGGAGCAGTGGGTGGGACCGATTCACAATGCTCTGATTCCGCCCGAAGGCGCGAAAACGCCGTAGGCCAATAAGTTCCCGGCCGGAGCGGAATGTAGCGACGGCTCGGCGGGGTGTTGCAAACTCGCCGGCGTTTTTAGTCGGCGGTTTTCTGCCGAAAATCGCTGCGCGTTTTGCCGGCCGGCGGCGGCAAATTTGTCTCGCCATCGTTTCGTGGCCGATGTTTCAATTCTGCGGAGCAAAAACCAAATCCAGCGGCCATGAACGCCTATCTTTTTACTGCCGTCACGACCCGGTCCCAAATCCGCCCGGCCACGGGACACCATGGCCGGGCCAACGCCATTCAGACCTGGGATGCCTGCGGCACTCAAATCGTTTTCGGCGAATCACCGGACGAGGCGCAACGGCAGTTCGAAACCTGGCTGCGCGCGACACCGGAGGGAGAAAATCCGGCGGAAGTTACCATCCGCAAAATCGCAGCCGCCCAATTCGTGGACCGGTTGTTTACTGAATCTGGCGACACACCGTTGAACTGGCCGGAAATTCTGAATTGGGCCGAATCGCAACTGGAATCCACACCGGTGGATGATTTCGAGCAAGGTTATTGGGTGGACGTGGACCAGGTTGTGCGTCCCGGGAAATTAAGTTTCAGCGCCGGAACCCTGCAATCGGATGTGCCCGAAGACATCCGCTCCGGTTTGAACTGGTTATCCGACAAAAAATTCCTTTTTATCCTGAGCATTCTCGGTCCTTTGATGCCACCGGCAGAACCGGTGGACGAATCGGAATTGAAAGCTTCTGATTCCGGCGAATCACCGGATGAAGATATTGAAGAAAACGAACCGATTGGGGTTGGTGAGTTGTACGCCACGTTTCCGCAGGCGCTGGACAAGGAAGCCGCCGCGTTGATTCAGGCCCGGAATTCGGTGGTGGCCGCCTGGCTCTGGCGACGTTATGCCGCCAACACACGATTGGCCGCGAATGCCATCCGGATTGATCCCTGGTGCGGGGCGATTGGCCTGGCATGAGCCGATTACGGAGATTTGGGCGCGGCGGCGGCCGGCTCAGGGGCGGTTTCCTGGATGAAACTGTCCAGCACCTGCAAATAACCATCAAGCGAATCATCGGTTTCCGGGCCCAGTTCCCGTTTGAGCGCCCGCAACTGGGCGGCGGCTGCCTGGGCCTGCTGTCGCACGTCGTTCACGCTCAGCTGCCCGCTCAACAATCCGCTGACCATCTTGTCGTATTTGCGAGTGGCCTCGGGATTGCCGGCCAGCATTTGCTGGCGAATTTGCCCGACAAAATTCGTGTTCGCGCCCAACTGCCGGAGCGCGGCGGACAAATTCAGGTTGGTGCTCACCCCGGCTGCGGGAGCGATGGCCGTGGGAAGATTTGTGGAGAGGGGCTGCGCGAGATGACCCGTCGCCCCGGTCGCGACGGCATTGGTGCCAAATGACAGGTTCACGACCTTGTTGCGCGGCACGGTGATTTTGCCTACGACCTCGCTGTTCAGTACCACTGTGTCAGGGGAAACCGATATCACCTTGCCGGAATAACGGTCGCCGTTTTGCATTTCCAGCACATCTGCCCGCAGCCCCGGCGCGACGATTAACATCAAAATCATTCCGGACCAGGTGAACCGCAGTGTGATCCTCATGGCTGGAACAGTAGCCCATGGGCCGATGTAGCGCAACTAAGGCTAACGCAATGTGTTGCGACCCAAAATGCAACGGTTTTGTTGTAGCGGCGCTCTGTGAGCGCCGAAAGCATTTTGAAGAACGCCGGTTGTCGGAAAAATGCGGCGGTCACAGACCGCCGCTACAGGACTACTACAGATTTCTATCGCCTTCCGTTCACGGTCGGTGTTTCACTTTCGCCCGGAGAAGGATAAAAATGAAGACGACCAAAATGGTTCAGGCCGCAGCGCGGCTCGGCGTGGCGTTCACTTTGATAGCCGGCATAACTTCCACGATGGCTGCGCTCCCCCCGCCGCGTGATCCGCACACACCGGGATTTGTCACAGCCAAAGCGTTGCCCGATGGCGCCGTTCCATCGCCGGAAGCCGACGGAAATTTTATCATCGGCCCGACGCACGAGCGCGCGTCCGAAATGGCGGCGCAGACGAATGTGCCGGAGGGGACTGTTTACAACTTCACCATTAGTTCGGCGGACAGCAAAATTTATCCCGGTATCGCTCGTGAACGCGGTACTTTCGGCACGCCCGACCCTGC
>DATEGR010000125.1:0-30618 GCA_035279985.1 Verrucomicrobiia bacterium | reverse complement strand
CCATCCTGTTCAATGCCGAACGACTCGAACGGTCTGGAGAATTGCATGACGAAATAAATCGCACGCCGCCCGCCCCAGCCCTCCGAAATCCGATAACCGCTGATGGTGCTTTCGCTTTCCACCTGCAACGCCGCTTCCACCGGCTGGTTTCCGATGCCATGCGCCAAATCCAGAATGAGGTGGGCCTGGTCCGACGCGGGGAACGTGTATTTGTGAAAACCGCAGCGTGCGGTGGCCGTCAATTCCGCCGTAACGCCGGGCGTCTCCAGAAACACGCGATAATAACCCGGCGTCGCAACTTCCTGCGCGTGGGAAAACTTCGAAGCGTAACCGTCACCTGGCGAACCGGCGTTCAAATGGACCTCGCCGACCATCGGCATCAGCAGCACATCGCCCAGGCAGCCGGCACCCGTCCCGCTCAAATGCGTATGGCTGAATCCTTCAATGGTCGTATCGGAATAATGATACCCCGAGCACCGGTCCCATCCCTCGGTGCCCGTGTCCGGACTCAATTGCACCTGGCCAAAAGGCACCGTCGCTCCGGGATAAGCATGACCGTGCGCGTCGGTTCCCACCAGGGGCAACGCTTCATTCACGGGATTGAATGAGGTCGCGGCGGCCAAGGAAAATCCCGGTGTGACCACCAGGGCCATGACGATAATTTTGTTTTTGAAAGACATAAACTTTTGTTGAAGGAGGTTAAGCAATTTCATTTTGGAAACATTGGTTCTGGTGTATCCGGCCATGTCTGCCAATTGTCGTTGCGTTGATCATGGCCATAAACACCTTGCTATTTTGCCGATCGCAGCCATTGAAGCCGGGACCAGCCAGTGCTGGCAGGCATGAATTCTTTTTGGTCTGCGTCTGCCATATCTTCAGTCCAGCAGGTGGGGACGCTCGGCATAGACTTTGAGGATGAATTCGCCGAACATGGTGTTCGCCCACGCAAACCACGGACGGGTGAATTTGGCCGGATTGTCCCGGTCGAACGATTCGTGCATGAAGCCCGTGCCGGCCTGCGTGCGCTGCAGCGTCTCCAGACAATCGCGGATTTCTCCGTCGTCCGTGCTGGTCATGCCCTGCGTGATCAAACCCAGCGGCCAGATCATGTTCCAACCGATGTGCGGTCCCCCCAATCCTTCCGCCGCCCGGCCTTTGAAATAATACGGGTTGCCGGCCGAGAGCAGCCAGCGCCGCGTGTCCTGATAGAGCGGGTCGTCCCGATTCACCGCCTCGAGGTAAGGCAACGACAGCAGGTCCGGAACGTTGGCGTCGTCCATGCAATTATGGCTGCCATAGCCGTCCACTTCATAAGCGTAGCCGCGGCCAAACCCAGGCAGATGGATGACGGCGTATTGGCGCAGGGCCTTTTCCACCTCGTCCGCAAGAAGGCGACACGCGTTGGCGTTACCGGCGTCCTGGTGGACCTGCTCCAGCAGCTCGGCGGCCTGACGGAGACTGACCACCGCGAAAAAATTCGACGGAACCAGCAACGGGAAAATGGTCGCGTCGTCACTGGGCCGGAACATGGAAAAAATCAGGCCCACCGGCCGCGCCGGATTGCCGTAGCCATCCAACATCAGGGTATCCGACGGGGTGGTCCCGCGTCGCTGGAAATGATAAGGGCCCGGGCCATCTTTGCGTTGCTGTTCGCGAAAAGTCTTCAATATCAGCAAAACCGCTTCCCGCCAGGCCCCGTCAAACGGCGTAGTATCTCCGGTAATCTTCCAGTAGCCGTGCGCCAGGCGGATGGGATGGCACAGCGAGTCCACCTCCCATTTGCGCTCATGAATGCCCGGTTTCATGCCGGTCAAATCGGTTTTCCAGGGGCTGATTTTATTCGGGTCCTTGTAAAAAGCGTTGGCGTAGGGATCCAACAAGATGCATCGGGTCTGCCGGTCAATGACCCCGGCAATCAATTGCTGCAATGCCGCATCTTCCTTCGTCAGTGGCAGGTAGGGCCAGACCTGCGCCGAACTGTCACGCAGCCACATCGCGTCAATGTCACCGGTGATGACATAGGTGTCGGGCCGTCCATGGACGACTTCAAAATCCACCGTCGTATCGAGTGTGTTGGGAAAACAATTCCCGAACATCCACGCCAGTTCCCGGTTGCCAATGGCGGATTGGATCCGCCGGATGGTTTTCTCAACGGCTACACTCTTGAATTTCCGTTCCGCTTCGGAAATTCGCACCGTGGGGAAAGTCGAATCCTTTGCCCAACCGACGGAGCCGAGCATCAGACCTGTCGTGATCAAAGAAGTGCTTTGAATGAATTCTCTTCGGTTCATAACATTAAAAAGTCACCGATAGTTCCTGAGGTTGTGCCTGGTTTTCAAAACGAATCCAAAGCAGATGCTGCCTGGAAGAGTAGTCGAAGGTGTTCAAACTTTGGCCGGCCAGGGTCACCGCGCGCGGACGCCGGGGCGATTCCAGAAGCACAATCGCCGGAGTCTCCCCTGCCCCTTCCACGGTGAAGCGGATTTGATCGGGGGCCTTTCCTGCGGGCAAGGCTTTGCACGCTGAGGCCAGCAGGTGTGGTCGCCCGGTACGAGCCTCATCGAGGTCGAGTAACAACCAATGGGTGCCGGGTGCGACCGTAATGTGCTCTTGCTCACGCAATCCTGAATCGAAAAGATTGACGAAATGCCCGTTCAATTCAAGCGGTTTGGCGGCAATGACCTGGTCCAGACCGGCCGCGACGAGGTAGGGGCCGCGCCGGAGCGCGAGGTAACCGGTTTCACGCCATTTCAGGCCGATTTTTTCGGCGGCGAGTTTCGCGGCATCAACGATTCGCGCCGCCCCTTCCGCGCTGGTGGAGAACTCCACGGGCCGTTCCCGCAGCCAAATCAAACCGCCTTTTCCCAGCCGGATGAATTTTCCCGCCGGAATCGATTCACCGGCTCCCAGCAGTTTGAAAAGATGCTCCCGGGGCGTGGTGTAGTGGTTCCCGTCGCTGTTCCACCATTCATGAATCTGGAGGTAGGGATCGGCATCCTTGTCGCAAAAAACCAGCACCCCGCCGCGTTTCACCCAGTCAACCAGAGGCGGGTGGACTTCGGACGACAATGGTTTTTGCCCGTCGTAACTTAAAAACAGAATCTGCAAGCCGTCCAGATAATGCGGGATAGTGACGTTCTCAAGTTGGGCCGGCCTGACCGGCAAACCGTGCAGGAGCAGCGGCATCGCCATGCCATACACATTCCCCAGATACGGATCGCTTGGCGTCGGTTGGCCGCGCTCGAACATGAGGGAATCGCTGACCAGCACGCCGATGCCGGCGGTTCCGCAATCCCATTCCACCCGGGTCTGTTTCATGTCGTTGAGAGCGTTGAAGACCGTCTGCAATTCGGTGGCGTAAGCCGGCGGAATCGGTTTGCGGTCTTTCGGCTGGGCGGAACGCGGATAGCGTCCGCCGAAAACACGCTCCGGCCACGGAGCGACTTCATACTTTGAAACTTCCGGCTGAAAAAGCGAAGCCGTCAGCGTGGATTCCCAGTTGCTGCGATAATCCGCCCAGTCGTGATCGGGGTTGTCTTCCACCGGATCGTTCAAAAAGCAGATCGAACGGCCGGTGGCGCGGACAAGATTTTGCATCGTGCCATATTCCAGAAACGCGGTTTCAAACGTTCGCGAGCCGACATCGCCGTCATAGCGATTGGGTGTGCGCGAGGTGCCGGTCCAGACCTGGGCGATATAACCGTCGCAGCCGTTCACCCGGGCCAGGCTGGATTCCGGGCTGACGATGCACCACTGGGCATAGTTGAGGAGGCTGTGTGTAGCCACGTAACAGCGGACAGCGTGGCCGGTGCGCTGATTGTATGCGTGCACGTAATCGAACACCTGTTGCAATGCGCGGCGGTAAAGGAAATATTTCAACTTTGAAGCACGCCAGCGGGCAGCCACGGAACTATCCGGCGGTTGCCAGTCGTCGTGATAATAACTGCGCCATTCCCGCTTGAAACCTTCCGAATAACCCGCGCGGTCCCAGAATTCAGGCTCCTCCAGATCAATGGCTTCGGCCCCGGCATCCAGGGCGCGTTGCACCCCGACGCACAGGAATTTGCCGTAGTTCGTTCCGGGACAATAGTAATACACGTCGCCGCCGTGGCCGATTTTGCGCCCATTGCGATCCGTCTGGACCTCATCCTCGTGGTTGATGCCATCAAAGCGGCCATAGAGATAAGCCTGGTATTCTCCCCAGGCGACTCCGGTCATGACATGGATGCGATAACCGTGCGAACGCCAGGATTCAATGCGCGCGGGCAGGTTGGTGTCAATGCCATACACCATGGCGACATCCGAACGCAAATCTCCCTGCGGCGTCCATGCTTTGCCCGTCTGGAAACAGGTGCGTTCGAGCGCCTGACCAGGGTCAGCCGCGAATGGAGATTGGCTTTTCGCGGCGAACAAAGAAATTGTGACTGCGCAGAGCATTGCCAGCGGAAGCTTATTTGCAGCCGAGCATTTCCAATTTCTCAAATGGCCTGGTTCCGTTGTCATTTTTGTCATCAGATTCATCGCACCTGGACCCGGAAAAATTCGCCCGTTCCATCCGGCGCCACCTCGTAAGGCGAGGCAGCAGCCGTGTTGGTGACCCAGGGCCCGCTCAGATTGGTGGCCTGGAGCAACCGGCCAAACGGCCACGTGACCATCACCTGCCCGCCCGAAAGCGCTATCCCCACCGACACCGGCTCCACCGCCACACCGCTCACGGCGAAAATCGCCCCGACACTGCCGGCACTGTTGCCCGTGTCCCAACTCAGATTGATGTTGGTGACGGCGCTCGCAAGGTTGGTCAAGGTGATGTCCTCCGCATAAAGTCTCGGCTCGTTGTTGTTCACGTTGTTGAAGGCGCCGGTCACCACATCCACGCGGCCCTGCGCATTAAAAACCACGGGCGCGCTGAAAAACCAATCCGGCGAGGTGAACGTGCCCGTCTCGACGCTGCCATCCGCGTGAGCGACCTGGTAATCCACCGTGACCGGACCATGCCCGGCCGCGTTCAGGAATGACAGCGCCGAGAAAGGATTTAACGTGGCCGGAACCAGATTGGCGCTGTGACTGGAATCAATCATCGCGACATTGTTCGCGCTGTCGGACGGGGCAAGCGTATAAACGTGGTCCGAGCTTGCCAGGTTGGTAAGAGTTGAACCGGCGGGCGGCAGACCGGTCGCTGGCGCCGCCGCATCGTATCCTTGTTCGTACCAGCCGTTGGCGGTGTTGGCGGTGCCGGCGTCCATGGACGCCGTGGTGTATGCACCATCAGGCACCGGCGACGCCGTGTGCTCAATTATCATGTCCTCGTTATAACTGCCGGCCGTCAATGGAATCGGCGCGAAACCCGCTCCGCTGGCCGGTGTCACCACCACGCTGCGCTCCGTCAATCGCGGCGCGTTGGTCGCGTAATACCAGTAGGTGCGAAAATCATAATGGACACCGGCGGCGGCCTGGAAATAGAGGCCGAAGCTGTGATAGAGCGTGTTCGGAAATTCGCTTCGCGCCACGTTGCGCGAGACCACGACCTGCCCCGTATCCGCGTTTACCACCGACAACGTCGCCACGGTGTTGTTGTCCCAGTTGAAATTGTCTACCTTCAATTCAAATTGCGCGTCATGGTTTCCGGCGCTCGGTTCCGCCGTGCCCGGTCCTCGGACCAGATAGCCCGAAGCCGGATCGCGGATCGGATCAGCTTCCCAGCCGTTGAGGCCATCCAGGCGCCCGAGGTCGTGCGCCAGATTGGCAGCCACCCAATTGTGCGCGCCGTCAATGGTCACGTCGCTCAAGGTCAGCGCGGGCGCACCCGGTACCTGGTTCCAGTAAACACGAAATTCCAGATTGCCTGCCGCGTTCGTGAAAACCAGCGGGAAATCCTGCGGCTGGTTGGTGCTCGCGAAGGCGTTCCAAGCCACGTTCGCGCCGGCCAGCGTGCCGTTTTGCGTCACCGCCAGCGAAACCAGATTTGACGCCGACGAGTTGAGGGCGTTGACGGCCACTCGGAAATGGACGGTGTGCACTCCGGCCGGCAGCGAGATCAGGTACGGGCCGTATTGCATCAAACCAGGGGGCGTGGCGGGACTGCAGGTCCAGGCCAGCGTTCCGGTCGGCGCGCCGACGGCGTGATTAAAGGCCGGGTCGCCGGAGCCTTTGGCGAACGGAAGCAGGGAAGTCACCGGCTCGGCCAAAACGCTGAGCGGCATGCTCGCCGAACTTTGACGGGCGGCATCGGCGGAGTCAAACGGCCCGGTCCACTGCATCCCGAGTTGGTTGGAAATGTTGCGGTCGTTGAACCAGACCGATTGAGCATTGGTGAACAGAAAATTGAAATAGGCCGCCTTGTGGTCCTCATCATAGAGGCAGGCCAGATTGCGGGCGAAAATTCCCTTGAACTCGGGGACATCGGGGCCACTGCAGTTGCAGGGTTCCACCAGCACCCCGTTGGCGGAAGTGAAATGGGCGATGGCGGCGTTGGCGATGGACTCGGCCTCAACCAGATAATTGGTATTGCCGGTGACTTTGTATAATTCGGTCAGGCCGCCGAGAATGACGCCTTGATTGTACGTCCAGGTAGTCTGGCCGTTGTTCAGGCAATTGGTGGTCAAGCCATCATTGATCAAGTTTTGAGTGTTGATCATGCCGCTGTTCAGGAACCAGTTCCACTCGTTGGTAGCCCAGTAATAATAGCTTCCGGTCCCGCCGTCACCCGGCGTCCGCTGATGCAGCCGGATGGCGTCGAGCAGGAACAGTTCGTTGGGAATCGCGTTCTTGTAAGTGCGCGCCGAGCTCCACCACAAGCCGCCGTTGCAATGGTTGTCCCAGGCAGTCGTCATATCGGCAAAAATGGTTTTGGCCATGTTCAGATAGGTCACGTTGCCGGACAAATCGTAGGCGCGAATCCAGGCCTCGGCCCACCACCCTTCGTCATCATAGGAGCCATTCAGAAAATTGCCGCCCGAATTGAGGTTGAAGGTGTTCCGGAGCGTCGCCAGAGAATTCGTGTCGTTGTTAGCCATGATATCGTACTCCAGGGCGTCCACGCAATTGGCCGCATTCCACCAGCCGGTGGTGTTCCACAAGCCGCCGCTGTTGTACCATGGTTGAAGCGCGAAAACGGCCGAGGCAGTGTCGGCATTAAAATCGTCGCCGGGCAGGACCGTGCCATCACAACACATCATTCCAGTCAAGTACACCAGGAGCACTGGAAATCCGTTTCTCATAATCAATGATTCAACCCGCTTGCCCCGGCTGGAACTTCCGCCACCGCGAGGCTGGAGAAACTGGAAAGCGACTGGTTGCCATCCGTGCAATAGTCCCGCACCCCGATCATGCCGCGGGTGAACGTGCGCTCCCGCAAATCCAGGACGGGCTGGTTTGTGTCCGTGACATAAATGCGTATCCGCGAACCGACCGCCTGAATTTTCAAATGGCAAAACGTGTTCGCCGCAATGGGCATGGACACGTTGGTAACCGAATGCCAGCCGTTGCTGGCGTAACCGAACTCCAGTTGACCGCCCTGGGCGCTGATGCCGGCATAATAACCACAGTACGCGTCGGCCCCGATGTCCGGCTTGCTGACGCGGAAAATCAAGCCGGCATTCCCGGCCGGCCCGACCGAGACATCGCCCTCATAAGTGAAATTGGTGAAGGCGGTCGCCATCGCCACCGCCTTGGCGCCGTTCGCGGAGGCCGGCACTGTGCTCAAAGTATCGTTGCGCGCCAACCAGTTGCCGCCGAAGGTCGTCCAACGCCGGCACCAGGCCGGATCGAAACGCTCCCTGAAGGAACCAACGGTCGGTGCAGGAGTTCCCAGATACGGAAACCAGCTTACGCGCAGATGCTGCGAGCCGAACGGCACGAGTGTTACCGGCTCCAGTGGATTGCTCGAGGCCACCGGGCTGACGGGCGGTTCGAAGGCCTGGGTGCCGCGCCAGCCGATGGTCCAATCCGGCACTCGCCGCGCATGGGCCAGCAAGGCGACCGACGGCTCGGCCGGATCAAACGGGTTTGTCGGCATACCATAATTGGTGAACGTCAGTGACTCGGCGGGATTGAATGGGTTCAATTGCAGCGCATAATTCCAGGGCGTCGTCGGGGTCACTTCATATTCATTGAAACCCAGCCCCAACGGATCGGGCGTGCGGACTGTCCAGTCTTCGCCGATGCGCAACGAATAAACCAGCGGTCCACGATTGATGGCCACTGCCCGGCTTGGCCCGGTCAGCGTCTGAACGGGCATCGGCAGATTGGCTGCCACCCGGTCGCCGTTGTTCCACCTGCGCTGGATTCGGAAGAACGAGCCGGGCGTAACACCGGATTGTCTCCGGCCATTGACGACGATGGTGGCGTTGCGGCACCAGCCGGGAATCCGCAGCACCAGCGGAAACACCACGGCGTTGCTCAGGGAAATGTGCAGCCGCACCTGTTCTTCAAAGGGATATCCGGTGTCTTCGGTAATCCGGACCTGCTGGCCTCCGGCCATCGCGTTCACCACGGTTGGGGCATACGCCATCACCGCCAACCCGCCGTCCGCCGTGGCCGCCCATGAGTTCTGGACAAACTTCGGCCAGCCCATTTGAAAATTAAAGCGGCAGCAAGGATAGCCGGAATCGGGGCCGGGCAGCGTGCCGTTGGCGTAATCCTGGTTGAAGCCGTGGCCGCCATAAATCGCGATCACGTTGTTCGCCAGCGTATAATACTGGAGGCCTTTGAGGTCGTGAGCGGTGGCGGCGGGCAGCGCGTTAAAGGCGATGGTTTCCAGACGGTCCGCCAGCAACGGGTCGCCCGTGATGCGCACGGCGGTTTCGAGGCTCAACATGGCTTCGACGATGGCACAAAATTCCACGCCCTGGATGCTCGAATCGCCGGCCAGAAATTCTGTGCCGCTGTTGATGCCGAACGACAAGGCGTTCTCGCGCATGAGATGGTCAAGGCCGAGCGTGAGGGCGTCGCGGTCACCGGCTCGCCGGGTAAGCTGGTAATAAACCGCGGGCAATTTGAGCGCCTCTTCCACGTTGACATTGTGTTTGGGTTGAAAATCCGTGCCGTAAAGATCAAAGCTGTTGCTCGTGAAAATGCCGGGCCAATCGTAAGCCTGCTGGCGCAATAAATTGACAAGCGCCAGCAGATTGGTGTCCCCGTTCCGGTTATAGAGCCAGAGCGCCACGGTCATCTCATCGCCGGCGCGCGCTTTCGCCCAGTCGTTCAGCGGGCGCGTCGGCAAATTGGCGGCCATGTAATGAAAGTAATTGCTCAGAACGGTGAGCACGCGCGGATCGGCGGTGGCTTCATAGTAGTCCTTCAAGCTGCCCGTTGCCAGAATCCGCGGCCACCAATCGTTGTTCGCCGCCGGCCCGAGGTAACCATCCGACCATTGATGGTCGAGCAGCCAATTCATCCATTTTTGCGCCTTCTGTTTGAGACCGGCGTCGTTCAAAGTGTAAGCCAAAGCCACCAGCCCCCGGACGTAATAGGGGCCGCGCTCCCAATTTTCGCCGGTGCCCCCCAGCCAGGCGCTGTTGGTGCCCAGATCGTTGGGGTAAAGCTCCTCGGCGTGGCCGGTGATTCCGTCGCGCTGCATTTCGCATTGCGTCAGCAGCCAGCCCTGCGGACGCACGCTGCCCAACGGGAGCGCGATAAAGGGTGTGGACAGCAGCGGCGGGCGGTTGGTCACAATGGATGTGGGTGGAAGATTGGCAACGGACGGAAAACCCAAGGCGCCGACCGGTGATGAGCAACAGACGAATCCTGCAAAAGCGAACACCCCGGCAACCTTGATCAAAACTCTCACACGAGTTTAATCCGGTTGAACATCCACCAGCCCGAAATCCACGTACTGCCCGCCGACGGTCTGACGGCAGTGGATGGCAATCACATTTTTACCCGGTTTCAGCGCAGCGTCGCCCTGAGGCGTCAATGGGAACGTTTCATAGTGGGTGATAAAACCATTGGTCTTGAGGGCGAGCACACCGTTGATATAGACTTCGACATCCTCGTCGTGGTGAAGCCAGGCCTGCGTGTCATCGAAATTTTTCATGGTCAAATTAATTTCCCGCCGCAGCCAGATGTCATCCGTGCGCCAGGTTGTGCCGATGACCGCCCCCGGAGTGCCAGCCGTGCCAAAGCCGCTCTCCCCATGTTTCCATGACCCATCATCAAACCCCGGCTTCATCCAATCCGCCGCCGGCTTTCGGGTCGTGTAACGCCACAGCGCCGGCTTGGTGTCCGCGGCCGGGACAATCACCGTGATTTTGGGCGGTTTCGGCAGTGGCGCCCAGGGACCCGGGTTTTGCCGGTCGCCGCCGCTCCATTTTTTCCAAATTCCATCGTCCGTCAACATCTTGATAAACAATCCGCCCACCACCGGGCGGGCGTAAAAAAACGGACTCCAGCCACCGCCCAATCGGTCCGTTTGATAAGAGTCCATCAGCGGCATATGGAGCGTGGTCTGGTTCAAATAGTTATAAATCGGCGTGATGAACGCTTCAAAGTCGGTCGGGTTATCGGCCAGCGTGGCGCTCCAACAGGACCAGTCGGTCTTGGTCAGGTGGGTGCGCGAATCCAGCGGCAAGCCGTAGGGCTGCATCACGGTCATGTAAAACGCCACTTGCTTCTGCGCCACCTCCGGTGGAAACACGTTCAGGCCCAAAATCCGGTCCCAAACCAGATTGTAGATCTGGCTCCAGGTGCCTGGTTTGTCGAAAGCGAGGCGGTAATGATCATCATCGGCAGCCACCTTCATCCAGTGCCGGGCGTCGGCTTTGGCCAGCTTCATAAATTTTTCGGCCGTCGCCTCATCCCCCCGCATCCGGCAAAGATCGCCGTAGGCCGCCAAGGCCAGAATGGCCTTCACGGACAAATTCGCGTTATGGGCCAGATGCCCCATAAAGTCATCCGTGCAAAGCTGGTTTTCGGGATCCAATCCATAGTTTTCCAGGTAATTTGCCCACTGCGTGAGTTGCGGCCACCAGGGCTTCACAAAATCCGCTTTGCCATCGTCATGAGCGATGGCGTCGCACAGGAGGATCATGTTCCCGCTTTCTTCAACCGGCATGCCTTCTCCGCCATCATCACGCCCAAAGACGAGGGGATACGTTCCCAGATCATGCGGCGCATTGGGGAATTTCCAATGAGGCGAAGCGGCGTAGTCCAGCACCGGCACCACTGTGGCTTTGGCCAGGGTTGGACTGAGGAGAATCCAGATGGGGTCCATCGGATAGATGACATCCACGGTCGAAATGTCGCCGTTGCTCGTGTTTTCCTTGGTGAAAAACAGCGGTTGTCCGTTGGCGTCGGCGGCCAGGCCACAGGCGGCCAGACATTGCCGATAGGCCAGCGCACATATTTGGGCATAATATTCGCCGCCCACGGCCGTCAGGTCGGCCTCCAATTCCCGGTCAAACTGCCGGCAGCGCTCGACCAATTCCGGATAATCATGTTCGGCCACCTGGAGCAAATCGGCAGCCGTCGCGCCGTTCCGACGCCAGTAGGGCCGCAGCTTTTGGCCGAAATATTTGATCGCATATATCTCGTCGTAAGCCACGATTACGTGACGGCGCACCGGTTGGGAGCTGACCTCCCCCAGGTTGAAAACAAACGCCATGACCGGCTGCGCGTCGCTGACCGCGCGAGGCATTCGCGTGTCGTCCCGCGCGGGCAAATCGCCCGTCTCCACAAAATCCCTGGCCAGAGTTTGATTCGCACCCATGGCGGCCCGGGTCTGATTTGCCGGCGCCGACAGATAAAGATAACCCCAATCGATGCGATGATCGTCCCCCTCGGATTCGAGGACCGGCTGTCTGTGCGTCCCCATTATCAAAGCGGTCAAATCCCCCGCCTTTTCGCGACTCCACTCCACTTTTTCATCGGGCTGGTTGACGGTTAACTGGGAGCTGGCGCTGTCATAAATGGAAACGGCATGCGATGCGCCATCCGCCGAACGCACCGTCCAGGTAATGTAGCTGAGCGGTCGGGCCAGCACGTCCAGGTCGTGAGGCAATGCCGCCGTCATGAAGGACAAGGCAACGTGAATGCCGGCGCCTTCAAATTCGTAGATGCTGCGCGTGGGCGTCACCTGCAGACTGAGTTGCGGCAGGGCCGGCGTGTCTTTCGGCTCGACGCCCATGAGCCGGTAAGCCTTGCCATCTACTCGAATCAGGCTGACCAAAGATTGTTCGCGGTGAGTCCAATGAACCGTATTTTTGTCCGTTAAATGGTCCGCTTCCGACCAAACGCTCAGGTAAGGATCAAAAGTAACGAGTGGCACCGCCGGGGGCCGAAAACTTTCAGCACGAACCTGGCGCGGTACCCAGAGCGAACAAACGAACAAAAGCAAAAAGAATTTCCGGGGGCTCAAAACCAATTTATTCATGCAGAGTTTTCGTCAAAACGGGTTGAATCAGCCGGCCAACGGCCGGTTATTGCTCAAGCTGGTTAGGGTTGGGAATTGTCCAATAGGTCTCAGCGGTATGCGGATCGTGGTCACTGTTCCAGCGTGCCCTCCAATACAGGTTATTGGGATCAATGACAAGATTTCGCACCGGGCTCTCTACATGGCCGTCCGCAAAAACAAGGTCCGTGTGGTACTCGTGGCGGTTGCAGGGAACTTGCGGGTGCCACGCGGGATCCTGATTCTTGGTCCAGTCTGTCGGCGGGGTCGTATTGGCGCTGAATTGGATTTGGCCGGCTGGCGTATCCGACCGGACATCGGCCACGGCAATCATATCTGAAGGATGGCGAATCTGTGACTCTGTGATCGGGGGAGTTCCAACATCGGCACCCATGCCCAGAATCGGACCGCTCCGGTCTATCCCCCAATCATTATAACCGTATGAAAAACGGGTCCCTTTGTTGTCCTGATTGCCACAGAGAATCCCGTAATAATCAAGTTTGCCATGTTCATTGATCACGGTTTTAACAGTCGGATTCCCGCTGGTGTCCCAGACGCTTTTGGGCAGCGCGGCCGGGCAGTAAAAGGCCTTCCGATTGTTACCCATATAACTCAAAATCCGGGGTTGCCACACGTAAACGCCAACATTCCCGGGCGCATAGAAAAGACATTGCGGATAATATTTGTTGTCATCCGCATACATGGTCAACCCAAGTCCGATTTCCCGCAGATTGTTGATACAGGCGGCTTGCTGTGCCTTTCGTTTTGCCTTGGCCAAAGCGGGCAGAAGCATGGCGGCCAGAATTGCAATAATCGCAATCACCACCAAAAGCTCAATCAAAGTGAACGCCCGGCGGAGTTTTCCGGCGTGCGAGCGATTGACAGCGGAATTTAATGGACGCGGCACGGTTTTCATATTCCAACGAGGATATCGTTTGGCTTCATATTAATCAGACCAATATGAATGCAAGACGTTGCGACGGTGCGTTCATGGACACTTCAATTTACTTGCAGGCACACCAAACGTCATGTGGCATGAAGTGGCCACAGTGATTTCCGGGACTGGATGGTCCACAAATGCAGAAAGTGTGAATGCGCCAGGGCGCGCGATCCATGCCTGTCCTTATGTTCCATTGAAGCCCGATCCACAAGGCTCTGGCCCCTGTCATATTTGGATATCTAATCAGTTTGGAGTCGGATAATCACCTTAAGCCTGCCGAATGGATGGTCGTATGCCCGGCCCCGGAAATGGCCGCCAACCTATGCCCAGACCAGCTGGTTCCCGAGGCAAACGGTTCCGGGGTGGCGCGAACAAACCGCAGCTTGAAATTACTTTGAAGCAAAAACTCGATTAAGTTATCAATCCGGCATGAAAGCCTCCCGGAAGAGGAAATCCACGGTAAACCGGAGGAATTTGCAGAAAGATGGACCGACTCCTGGTCCATCCCGTCAGAGCCGCCGGAAATTGTGGTGCTTCCGATTGCTGCTGGCGATTGGAGTTCCGTTGGTCGTTCTCGGAATGACGGAATTGGTTTTGCGACTTGTTGGTTTTGGCTACCCCACGGGATTCCTGTTGCCGTTCGAACGCGATGGACAAAAACTTTTCGTTCAGAATGATCGGTTTGGCTGGCGCTTTTTTGGCGCCACCATGGCGCGAATCCCTGTTCCGTTCTGCCTTCCTCAAGCCAAAGGCTCCCCTACGGTTCGCATCGTCGTTTTCGGCGAATCGGCCGCGATGGGTGATCCGCAACCTGATTTCGGGTTGCCGCGAATGTTGCAGGCCATGTTGGAATTGCGCTATCCCGGCACGCACTTCGAGGTCGTGAATGCGGCGATGACCGCCATTGATTCCAATGTCATTCTTCCCATAGCCCGTGACTGCGCTGCGGCGCATGCCGATATTTGGGTGGTTTACATGGGCAACAACGAAGTGGTCGGACCGTTTGGCGCCGGCACGGTCTTCGGCCAACAAACCCCACCGCTTCCCCTGATTCGCGCCGACCTGACCCTGAAAACCACGCGCTTGGGCCAACTCCTGGATGCTCTGCGTGAGATCATTCAGAAGCCGCCAATGGACAAAAGCGAATGGGGCGGCATGGAAATGTTTCTCCACCAGCAGGTTCGCGCCGACGATCCGCGCATGAGTGTGGTCTATGATCATTTCGCGCGGAACCTCGCGGACATTATCAGGGTGGGACGGCACTCCGGCGCAGAAATTGTCGTCAGCACCGTGGCGGTGAACTTGTTGGATTGCGCGCCGTTTGCCTCGGAGCATCGGCGGGGATTGACCGGGGCGGACAAAAGCAAGTGGGAACAGGATTATCAAAACGGCATGGCCGCACAATCGGCCGGTAAAATTCGGGAGGCCGCGGGGTGGTATCGCGAGGCGGCGCAGATTGATGATGGTTTTGCGGAACTTCATTTCCGGCAGGGTGGCTGCGCGCTGGCGCTCGGTGAAACCGCCGATGCGCAAAAGCAGTTTGCGGCGGCCCACGATTTGGACACCTTGCGTTTTCGTTGCGACGGCCCGTTGAACAACGCGATTCGGCGAACAGTTTCAAATTACGGCGGTCCCCGGGTTATCCTGGCGGACGCGGAACGCGCTTTTGCGGAACAAAGTCCGAATGGATTGCCGGGTGGCAATTTATTCTACGACCATGTGCACCTGACCTTTGACGGCAATTATCTCCTGGCTCGCACATTGGCTGCCCGGCTGGAGAATTTGTTGCCAAAACAAATTGCCGTGCAAATTGCCGCCGGCCAGGCATGGCCATCGGAAACAGAGTGTGCACGACGATTGGCCTGGTCCGATTGGAACAAGCAGAAGGCTTTGTCTGATATGCTTTCCCGTCTGATCAAACCGCCTTTTACCAGCCAGCTCAACCATCAGGAGCAAATTCAAAACCTTAAAACCTCGCTGAACAGATTAATACCGGCAACCCAATCCCAGGGCATCATGCTGGCGCAAAACTCATGCGAAAACGCATTGGCCGCGGCGCCTGAGGACCCCGTGCTGCGTGAGCAGCTGGCGGCGCTGGACCAGTTAACCGGTGATTTGGCGGGCGCAGGAACCAACGCGCAGCGTGCGGTCGATCTCCTCCCCGGCAGTTCAGAGGACTGGGCGCAACTGGGTGTGATACTGGCGAAACAACAGAAGTATGAGGACGCGGCGGCCGCCTTCCGTCGTGCCTTCCGGTTGAATCCCGAAGACGTGTGGTCGCTGCAAAATCTCGCGCAGTCCCTGAAGGATCTGGGGCGGCTTGGGGAAGCGATTCGCGAATATCAACATGCCTTGGCCGTCAACCCGCGTTTTGGATTGGCCTGGCTTGGCCTGGGCCAGATCTTTGAGGCAATGGGACATAAATCCGAGGCGGAAGATTGTTATCGCCAGGCCCTGCTGAATCGGAATCGAATTGATCGCGCTCCGGAATTAACAACGTTGGCGCGCTTTTGTGAAAGTCGCGGCTGGTATGCCGCAGCCGTCACCAACTACGAGGATGCCATAAAACTAAATCCTTCGGATGCCAGGTTGTATGTGGCAGCGGGGCAAAATCTAGCAGCTTTGGGGCAGCATACGGAAGCGGAACAACACTATGCCGAGGCGACCAGATTATCGCCGGATTTAATGCAGGCGCATTTCCTCTACGGCCTGGAACTCGGGCGTGAAGGCAAGCCGGCCGACGCGGCGGCCCAATTTCGCGAAGCCGTGCGGATCATGCCGGATTTGCCCGAGGCCAGATTGAATCTGGGCATCGCCATGGAAAACGAAGGAAATTATCCGGAAGCACTGGCGCAATTTAATAAAGTTCTTGAGAAAGACCCCACCAACGCCGTAGCGCTGGATTACGTACAAGCCCTGCACAAAAAGCTCTCCCTGACTCCACCCCCTTGATTCATGGCCGCAGAAAAGCTGTGCGCTTATTTTATATTAATCAAACTTGATAACCGTGAATGAATGCGGCTGAAAATCGTATTCCACTTTTCCGTTTTCGAAGCGGGGGCGCCATTGCCTTTGAATTGGTTGAATCTGATCTGGCGCTTTTGCGGTATTCACCGCAGCAAGAGGACCTGCGAGTTCCTCAGTCCCGGCAACAGCTTGCGTCGGTGAATAGCCGCGAATAATGATGGACGCCGGGGTGACCTTTTCGCTGGGATTTATGACGCCTAAAACCAGTTTCTTCCCGTCTTGGCTGCGCTTCACATTGACCTTCAAGCAATCAACCGGGCCTTCCACTTGACTCTCGACGAGGGATGCTTCGTAGCTGTGTGAAAACATTTGCGTCACGTAACCCGGCGGCTGAAGCCAAACCTGGGAAGGGTTGAGAAACAGCAATCCCTGATCCCAGCCGTTGTTGTTCTGACCGTCCGGCTGGAGACAGTTTGCCGAGGTGACGATCGGAATCCGCCCATCGCGCTCCACTGCCTCAATGGCCAGCGCATTGGCCAGCGCGCGACGCTGCGAGTGGTTTTGGGCGTTTAATTCAAAAACGACAACCTTGTCATTCGCGCCCCCCGCGATTTGCCCCAGGGCATCCTCATAGGAGAACATTCCTGCCAATGAGGAGTCCGGGGTTGGTCCATCGGTTCCCACATGCACATCAAACCACACTGCACGATTATATTTTTTCGCCAGTTGAAGGATTTGATGGTGCGCGGCCAGGGTCGTGATGCCGGAGGCGGCACCGCTGAAATTAAAAGGATCCGTGATGGTTTGAGAATACGCAAAGTCGCCCACTACAATGGTGATGTTTGAATCCCCGGCCCAAATGGCTTCAGCCAGCGGTTGGAATTTCTGAAAATAACCGGCGTTCACCTTTTCCTCGTTGCCCAGCTCAATATATTTCAGACCGTAAGACAGCGGATGGCCATCCGCAAGCCGTTGCGCGCCCCAGACACTGTTGGTTGGACCGTTAACGTATTCGATGAAGTCAGACATATCCTGGGGCGTTTCGCCCATGTTGAAATCCGGAACGGCCAGGAACCCGGCCGCCTCACAGAAGTTCAGGAAGTCAGGAATGCCCCATCCATCCGAGGAATAGGGATACCATGTACCCGTATACGGCGGACGACGGTCGCGCGATCCGATCATTTTTTTCCAGCGATAACCAGGTGCATTGACCATGGAACCGCCATAGCGCAAAATGGTGATGCCCTGGTTGATAAGCCCCTCCGCCACGTCCTTGCGTACCGGCAAACCTCGGAAACAACCCCATGGACCGGGCTGAAGAAACGCATAACCAACAACTACGGAACCGGGCTGATTCAGCCTGATGGAAAAACGGCCGGCGGTATCGCCGGCGGACGGGGCCAGGGTAAAATTGAGATGCTGCCAGTTATGGCTGGTCACTGAAAGGCTTTGCTCCGCATACACCCTGGATCCGTCGGCGCTCTCCAAAGCCACCCATAAAATCGTCGGCACGGCGGCGCGCACATCGAGGCATCCGGTGTATGAGCGTCCTCCAACCAGAGCCATGCCCCAGTGGTTGAGTCCTTGATTCGCAATGCCCACCTGCCCTGTTCCCGCTGTAAAGGTGATGACCTGGCTCTGCGTACCAACAAATGGATTTGTCGTTTCCAGTGAGCATCGGCCCGTAGCCGTTCCTCTGCGAATTGGGCTCCACATGCCGCTGACGGCCCCCGCCACATTGTTGACGGCCGGTTCCTGAAAACTTTCGCCGAAGATCATTTGACTGTAAATGCCTCCATAAATTTCATGATTCACGTCCTCCAGGCACGCTCCAGTCAGGTAAGGCGAAACCTGGTGCAGCACGTGATCGGCATGGACCATGATTGTGGCCTCCTGAGTATGACCACCAGCCACAAAGGCGCTCAAAATGCCAGCCAGGCGGAAGATAATTGTATTGTTCATTTTTTTGACCGGATCGTGTGTTTTGTCCAATTATAAAATTCCTCTCGTTTGAAAACGCCGCAGCCGTGACCGGATTGCCCTTTGCTGAAATGCGCCAGGCTGTTCACCCTCCCAGGAAAACGGCCGGGGCAAACAGCCCCGGCCGTCTGACATGCTTCTGAGTCCTTGCCCGGTTGACGCTCTGGTTTTAAGGACTGACGAGCAGCCTGAAGAACCTGGTCCCGCTGGTTATTGGAACGGTGTACGGTGAAACCGCGGCGCTGTTGGTCGTCCACGGGCCGGCCACGCTTGAAGCCTGGAGGAGCGTTCCATGCTGCCAGTTCAGAACAACATTCGATCCGGAGTGCGCGATGGTGATGTATTGTGGACCCAGGACGGCGACACCGTTATAGAGGCCTTGCACCTGCGCCGCAGTGAGAGCTTGATTAAAGACAGCCGCGTCAGCAATGTAGGCGCCCGGCAGCAGCCGTGCCGTTCCATAATCGGGCGAGCCGCCAATCCAAACATCCAGGTTGTCTCCGGTCGGGGTGACCGACACCGAGTTGCGGGCTACCAGCACCCCATCCACATACAGGGAACCGTTGTTAGCCTGATTCGTATCCCCCGTATAGGTATAGGCCACCATATGCCAATTACCATCATTAATGCTGTTGGGACTGGTCGCATCGTTGGCACCGCCCCCATCGTTGGCCCCGGGCTGGCCGCTGGGGTTGATGCTCATACGCCAGGAAGCATCGCCGTGCCCGATCAACCCATCAAAGCCCGGCGAGACTATCAGTTGAACCCAGGCGACCGCGGTAATCGCATTGGTGATGTTGAACGGTCCTACGGGAATATCAACGTACGCCGACAAGAACTGCGCTGAATAGTTGGGGCTCCCGAAGAACGCATTGGTCGGTCCGGGCTGCGCCAGCGTGTAACTGGAACCGACGACGCTGGAAATAGTGTAGGTTCCGTTATTACCGCCAATCACGTCATACGCGGTCGAGCCACTGGTTTCATTCAATGGCCAGTAGGCAATCGGAGACAATTGCAGCACACTCTGCTGATACGGCGTGGGCGTCACCACCGTGAGGCTCAATGGCGAGCTGATGGGAGCGGTGCCGTACTGATTGCTGACCAAACAGGTGTAATTGCCGGCATTGCCCGATTGCACGTTGGGAACTGTCAGGGTGGATATATTGGTGCTGATGCTGATGGGGGTCGCGCCGCTGTTGAAGAACCACCGATAGACGAAGGGCGGGTTGCCATTGACGGCCACGCTGGCGCTCAACGTTGCGCCCGCCAGCAGAGTTTCGCTGGCTGTCGGCTGTTGCGTAATGACCGGCGCACTGGTCGGGACAGTGACGGAAGCGCTGGTTCCAGTCACGCCGTTGACCGTGGCGCTGACGGTGGCGCTGCCACTGCCGACGGCCGTGATCAAACCGCTGCCATTCACCGTCAGAACGCTCGGGTTGCTGCTGACCCAGTTGGTGGCTGAACTGGTGGCAGTGATTCCAGATGCATCCTGGAAATTACCAACCACAGCGGCCTGCTGGGTCTGACCCACAATCATGCTCGAATTGGTGACCGTGATGCTCACCGACAGCGGCGTCAGGTTCGTCACCACCACGCTGGGACCGGCGGCGGCACTGATCGCCTGATACAAAGGCGTAACCGCGCCGTCCCAGATCCGGAACTCATAGACGGTGCCCTGGAACTGCGCATCACCATAGGTGTCATTCCCCAACCAGTTTTGGGACGTGCCGCTGGAACCTCCAATGCTGCCCGGAATATAAGTCGCATCGGGATACGCCTGGGTAGCCGCCAAAGCTCCGTTGACGTAAATGTTACCCGTCAAGGTGGGTGCGTTGAAGGTAAAAGTAACGTATTGCTCCGAACCTGACGGGAATAGAGAACCCGTGATGGTGTCAATTTCGTTGCCGTGTGGGGTGATGGCCACGTCCAGGTTGTTGATACCTCTTTGTGGGAATGGGCACATCTCGAAGTTATGACTGCCGTCATTGGCGAAATCCCAAATCGTCGCCCATTGTTGTGCGGTATTCTGCGTCACCCAGCATTCAACCGTGATTGAACTGGTGTTGGTCAGTATGCCGCTGGGCAGAGCCAGATAACCTGAATAACCGCCGCCGCCGCCGCCCGGCAGGGTAAGACCGTTGTTTATGGTGGCGGCAGTTCCGGTGGTGGGCGGCACCAGCGTCCCATTCCACGTTGGACCTCCGACAGAATCGGACGCATCGCTGACGAAGCTGTAGCGATGCTCAAGAATCGCCTGAGCGACAGTCAACACTGCCGAGGCATTGGTGGTTCCAAGGTTATTGGAAACCAATATGTTGTAAGTGCCGGCACTGGCCAGGCCAACGTTGGTCAACGTCAGCGTGTTATTGGTCGCGCCTGAAATCGGCGAGGCGCCAAAACTCCATTGATAGTTCAGTCCGCCGCCGAGAGCCTTGGCAGAAAAAGTTACCGTATCGCCGATAACCGCAGTCGCACTGGCTGGTTTCTGTGTGAACGTCGGCGACGTATTCGCAACCGAAATGGTGGCGCTGGTTACAATGACCCCGTTGACCGTGGCGCTGACCGTGGCCGTACCGCCGCTTTGTGCGGTGATCAAACCACTGCTGTTCACCGTGAGCACACTCGGATTGCTGCTGACCCAGTTGGTAGCCGCTCCGGTCACGTCAACTCCCGCAGCCTGCAAGAAGTCGCCCATGACCGTCGCCTGCTGTGTCGCCGCACCGATCATGCTGGTGTTCACCAGGATGTTGAGCGACTGGGGAGTCGTATTGGTTACCACAACGCTCGGGCCGGCAGCCGCGCTGACCGCCTCATAAACGGGTGATACCGCCCCATTCCATATACGAAGCTCCTGAATGGTCCCTTGAAATTGAGGATCCGGATAAGGGTCTTGACCCAATACATTGTTGGTCGTGCCCGTGGCACCGCCAATCGAGCCGGGAATATAGGTCCGATTGGGATAGGTTTGAGTGGCAAGCAGTGCTCCATTGTCGTACAGAGCGCTCTTCAAAGCCGAGCTGTCGAAAACCATGGAGACGTATTGCTCCGAGTTGGTTGGGAAACGTATCGAGGAAATCACGTCCACCTCGCCGCCGTTGGGCGCGATACCTGCTTCCAAATGGCCGCTATCACGGCCTGGTAATGGTATTAATCCCATATTCTGGCTTTGGCTGTTGTTAAAATCCCAGATCTGGGCCCACGTATTTCCGTTATTTTGCGTTACCCAGCATTCGAGCGTCACCGAAGTGGTATTGGTCAGAATTCCACCCGGCAGAGTCACATAACCGGAATAACCCGGCCCGCCGCCACCCGGCAGCGTCAGCCCGTTGTTGATGGTAACATTCGTGCCCGTGGTGGCAGCCACCACGGTTCCATTGGCACCCCCCACCGAATCGGAAGCATCACTCACGAAGCTGTAGCGATGGATCAGGGCCATCGGAGAAACCGTAATCGTAGCGCTGGTGCCGGTCACCCCGGCAATCTTGGCGCTGACGGTCGCGGTGCCGGGCCCCACTCCGGCGATCACCCCGCTGCTGCTCACCGTGAGCACACTTGGGTTGCTGCTGACCCAGTTGGTGGCGTCTTTGGTCGCCTCCAGATTGGCGGTGCCGGTTTGCGGGAGCTGACAGGTTACATCGGCCTGTTCAGAACCGCTGACCGTGACGGTGGAGCCGACCGTAATGCTGACCGCCGTTGGGGTCAGACTCGTTATCAGAACACTCGGCCCAGCCACGGTGCTGGCCGAGAGATACCGTTGGGAAACCACACCGTTCCAGATGCGAAATTCGTAGATAGTGCCCTGAAATTGCGGATCAGGCCACGGGTCTTGGCCCAGATAATTGTTGAGCGTATTATAGGTGCCTGGAGTGTAAGTGTTGTTGGGAGCTGTAACCGAGGCGATCAACGTGCCATTGGTATAAAGGCTGCCCACCAAAGTGGCGGCGTTGAAGGTCGCGGCGACGTATTGTTCCGAACTATTCGGGAATTGGTCACCCGACAACGCGTCGACCTCATTATTGCCGGTCCGGATCGCCAACGACATGTTGTTGTTGTTGTTGGCCGGGTAGGGAATAAAGCCGAAGTATTGGCTGGTGCCATTGTTGAAATTCCAAAGCTCCGCCCACGTCTGTTGACTGCTCTGCGTTACCCAGCATTCAACTGTTACATTGGTGGTGGTGTTCAAAATGCCAGCGGGCAAGGACACATATCCGGAAAAGCCCGGCCCCCCGCCGCCCGGCAGCGTCAGGCCGTTGTTGATGCTGGCAGGGCTTCCACCATTGGGCGCCACTACCGTTCCGTTCCAGGTCGGGCCTCCCACCGAGTCGGAAGCATCGCTCACGAAGCTGTAGCGGTGCTGGAGGGTTTGCGCCGAGAGCAAAGCGGGCAAAGCGAGAAACGCCAGAGTCAGGGCAATCAGATGTTTCAACGCAACCCGGGCAAATCTCTGTCGCGCGGATTTTCCGTTCGTGCTTGGTTGCATAACTTTTAGAAGAGTTTTCATTCAAGTATTATTGGTTTATTGGTGATTACCGATGCTTTCATCCAAATCAGCCTCTGAATTTGGAAACGCCATGACACTCCTGCGCATTCGGCTTGTGGACATGTCGCGACTCTAAGCTTCTTCCAACGGCGTGTCATGTGGCATAAAATGGCCACATACCATCCAGTTGACTTTCGAATCAACCCAACTAACTTTCGAATCATGTACTTGGCAGCCGCCCGCAAAATCGGGACAAGGTCATCCGGCGGGCTGGTAATCCTCTTGATCGGAGCAATTTATTTTTACCTTGCCGAAGCCCGGGGAGATACCGTTACCGACGTGCCGAACATCCAGGCCAGCAGCTACGGTGGACTTTATCCGGGCAATCGCGCGCCGTTGGAACCGAGTCCGTTGCTGCGCCTGCCGCCGGGCAGCATTCAGCCGCAGGGCTGGTTGTTCACGATGTTGGAAAACCAGCGCAACGGGTTGAATGGCAATCAGGAGCAGATTTCGCCATTTCTAAAATTCTCCACCAGCGATTGGACCACGACCAATGGTTCAGGCACGACGCAGGGTTGGGAGCGCGTGCCTTACTGGCTGCGCGGCTATATTGACATGGGGTATTGCCTTCAGGACCCCATGGTTGTCAGCAACGCCACCCGCTGGGTCAACGGAGTCATGAACTCGGAGCGGGCCAACGGATACTTCGGCCCGGCACGGGATTACTCGGACGGGACGAATAATTCGGACCTGGGAATTAACGTGCCGGATTTGTGGCCGAACATGCCGATGCTCGATGCGCTGCGGTCCTATTACGATTACACCGGTGATACCAATGCCTTGAATCTGATTCGGAACTATTGCCTTTGGGAGAACAGCCTGCCGGCCGGCGATTTTGGCGCGGGTTACTGGCCGATGATGCGCATGGGGGACAACATCGAAACTATCTACTGGCTCTACAATCGGACGGGCGAATCCTGGCTGCTGAATCTCGCGACGAACATGTATGCGAACATGGCGCGGTGGGACACGGCCAACACCCTGCCCAACTGGCACAACGTGAATATTGCCGAAGGTTTTCGTGCGCCCACTGTTTTCTGGCAGCAATCCGGCAACCCGACTCAGCTCCAATTTGCCGAGGCCAACTATCAGACCGTCATGAGTCGATATGGCCAGGTGCCGGGCGGGGGGTTCGGCGGCGATGAGGTTTGTCGCCCTGACTATTATGGTCCGCAACAGGGCTTCGAGACGTGCGGCATCGTGGAGTTTATGCATAGTTTTGAAATTCTTACCCGGGTCACGGGCAATCCGGTTTGGGCTGAACGGTGTGAAGCGCTTGCCGTGAACACCCTTCCGGCAGCGATGCGCACCAACATGATGTCGCTTCATTATCTGACCGCGCCCAACCAGCCCGAATCAGACAACGAAGCCAAATCGCCGGACATCAATAACCCGGGTGGCCCGTGGTTTTCCCAAAGCCCGTCCGAACCGAATTATTGGTGTTGCGAACATAATCACGGCCAGGGTTGGCCGTATTTCTGCGAGGAAACATGGCTGGCCACCTGGGACCACGGCCTTTGTGCCTCGCTCTACGCGCCGACAAAGGTTGAGGCACGCGTCGGTGCCGGCAGCAGCATCAGCGTGAACGAAGTCACCGATTATCCGTTCAGTGACACTGTCGAGCTGAGCCTCACGGCCACCAACAGCGTCGGCTTTCCGTTGTATTTGCGCATACCGCAGTGGTGCTCCAACAGTTGGATCCAGGTCAACGGCCAGACCGTCGCGACCAACAGCCAGCCGAGTTCCTACGTCTGCATTCAGCGCACCTGGAGCAATGGCGACCAAGTCGTGCTGCATTTCCCGCGTCAAATCACGGTCAAGACCTGGACGGCCAACAACAATTGCGTTTCCGTCAATTACGGACCGCTCACGTTCTCGCTGCAAATCCTGGAAAGCTGGCAGCCTTACGGCAACAACGCCGCGCCGTGGACGGAATATGAAGCCTATCCTGCAACTCCCTGGAACTACGGCCTCGTGTTAAACAGCACCAATCCAGCCGCTTCGTTCACCGTTGTGACCAATCCGGGTCCGATGGCGCCCAATCCATTTTCATTGCAAACGACCCCGATCCAATTGCAGGTCCAGGCGCGGCAAATTCCGGCCTGGACACTCGACAGCCTCCACGACGCCGGCGCGGTCTGGCCAAGCCCGGTTTACAGCACACAGGCGATCCAGACGGTCACGCTGGTGCCGATGGGCGCGGCCCGGCTCCGCATTTCCGCCTTTCCGACCGTCACCACGAATGCAACCGCGACCCGGTGGGGCGCGCCTTACACAGCGAGCGCTTCCTACACGAATTCCTCCGACACCGTCTCCGCCATGAACCTTGGCTTGAACCCCACCAGTTCCAGCGAGCAAATGACCCGCCTGACCTGGTGGAGTCACAAGGGCACCGCGGAATGGGTGCAGGCAACTTTCAACGGCTTGTGCCAGGTGAGCCAGGTGTCGGTCTATTGGTACGATGACGTGCCGATCGGCGGCGGTTGTAGTGTGCCGCAGTCATGGTCTGTGCAATATCTCGCTGGCACCAATTGGGTGACGGTGACCGGCGCCGGCACCTACGGCGTGGGCCCTGACACATTCAACACCGTGTCCTTCACTCCAGTCCTGACGACTGCCGTGCGTCTGGTCGTCCAACTCCAAAACGGATATTCAGGCGGCATTTTGGCGTGGCAGGTTCCGGCCACTCCTGTCCCGTCACTGGCCCTGCACTACCCGTTGCACGGCAGCCTGGCCGAAACGGCGTCGGGTCAAACCGGCAGCCTGTACGGTGGCATGTTCGTGACCGACCGATTTGGCACGGCGGGCAATGCGCTCCAATTCAACGGCACCGGCGCCAATTACGCGATTATACTCCGTCCAAACTGGATGGATTGGACCATCGCTTTCTGGGTCAAAACGACTGACACCGGCGGAACGCCAAATTGGTACAACGGCAAGGGCATGGTGGACGGAGAAGTGAGTGGTGTCGTGGACGACTTTGGCACCGCCCTGGTCGGCAACAAGGCCGCCTTTGGCATCGGCAATCCCGATACCACCATCACCTCAACCACTGCGATTAACGACGGCCAGTGGCATCACATCGCGGCCACCCGGAACGCTTACACGGGGTTGATGCAGCTTTATATGGATGGTGCCCTGCAGGCGAGCGTTACCGGGCCGTTTGGCCCCAAACATTCCCCGCCCAATCTGCGCCTCGGCAGCCTGCAGACGGGCGTTGCCGGAGGCTTCCTGGCGGGTACGCTGGACGACGTGCAAATCTTTAACCGCGTCCTGAGCGCACCGGAAATCTCGGTCGTGAGGAACCAATCACTGCTGTTGAATGCTCTTGCCAACACCAATCTCATCGCCGGACAGACATTGATCGCCAGCAATTCGGCCGTTGACCCGTACGTGCCACCCGGGACACTCCTTTGGAGTGTTTCAGGGGTCCCCGCCGGCGTTTCAATGGATCCCGCCAGCGGAGTCCTGACGTGGCGTCCGACCATCGCTCAGTCGTATGCGACCTATTCTTTTTCCATTATCGCCACCGACAACGGCTCTCCGGCTTTGAGCGCCACGCAATTTGTTCTCGTAACCGTGCTGCCTCCCGCCGCACCGACGATCATTTCGCCAACCTTCACCAATGGTCTGTTTACGTTTGGCGTCAATGGAGATTCCGGACCGGATTACTACATTGACACGACGACCAATCTGGGACCGCTCGCGGCCTGGCTGCCATCGTTCACCAATTTTGGCCCCGCTTCCTTTCCGTTTGTCTGGACAGACTTTGCCGCCACCAATGCGCCTCAAAGGTTTTATCGCCTCCGCCTTGGTCCCTGAACATTTTTTAAAATTGCCAACATCGTAAAATATTTCCGGCCTTCACTGGTTCCCGCCATTGCTCCCGGGATCCTGCGCGGGCGAAGCAATGCGGTTGGTTTTTCACGTCCAGTCTTGATTGCCCCGCAGGCACCTGCCAGGCTGAACGCCATGGCAAGTCTCCAGCAACGGTCTGGAAAAATCTTCAAAAATTTGTGTTTCGCGCTGCTGGCCGTAACCGTTTGTGGAGCCCGGGATGAGGCGAATGAGAAACCTGCCCCCCCACCAAAAGAATTACGTACCGTTCCCCGGCAACTTTGCGTTGGTCTGCAATGGGAATCCATCCCCGGGTCAAGGGCTTATGAACTTCAACGGGCCCAAACCCCCGACGGCCCGTTCAAGATGTTGCCCAACAAACTTCCGCAATTGACAATTTACAATGATTTTATTGGTAAAGGTGGCGTGGATTTCTACTACCGGGTCCGCAGCCTACAAACGAATGGCCAAGGTCACCTGTTGCCTTCTGATTGGTCGGAGCCGGTGAATGGACATTCAGATGCGCTGAACCTGGGCCAATTGCTTACGGAAGTGCAAAGGGCAAGCTTTGATTATTTTTACCTGTATGCTCACCCAACCTCGGGGTTGGCGCGCGCTTCCGTCAGGAAAAACCCCGACATGTGCGCCATTGGCGCAAGCGGCATGGGGTTTTTCAACCTTGGCGTGGGGATTGAAAGGGGGTTTATCACTCGTGGCGAGGGTGCCGAACAGGCCTTGAAGGAACTGAAATTTCTCTCCGGCAAGGCGGAGCGGTTTCATGGCGCTTTTCCGCATTTTATCAATGGTGAAACGGGCGTGGTCATTCCATTCACCAGATACGATGACGGCGCCGATATAGTTGAAACCGCGTTCCTGATGGAAGGCGTCCTGTTTGCGCGCGAATATTTTTCCCGACCGGACCCGGAAGAAGTTGAAATCCGGGGGCTGGCGGACAAGCTCTGGCGTGAGGTCGAGTGGGATTGGTTTGTCGACCAGACCGGTCGAATTCCAGCGATGATTTGGCATTGGTCGCCAAAATACGGCTGGAAGAAACATCTTTATATTTTAGGGTTCAATGAATGTCAGATTGTGTACGTGCTGGCCCTGGCCTCGCCGACTCATCCGATAGCAGCCAGGTCCTATTGGGAAGGATGGGAGTCGGCGGACTACGCGTCGAATCGCACTGAATTTGGAATTCAATTGGATTTGGGGGGCCGTCGTGATCTCGGCCCGCCGCTGTTTGTGACGCAATTTTCATATTTAGGTTTGGATCCTCACCAGATCTTCTTTCATGGCAGGAGTTATTTTGACCATTTCACGGATTTTTGCCGGGTGCAAATCCGATATGCTGAATCTAAAAGCAAAGTCCACAAAGGTTACGGCCCGCTTTGGGGCATTACGGCCAGCTCGGGGCCGGATGGTTACAAGCCCTTTGCGCCGGGAGTGCTGGACACCGGCACGCTGGCTCCGACAGCCGCAATTTCTTCAATGCCTTATGTCCCCGATGAGAGTATTGCTTGTCTTCTTGAAATGTATCAAAAATACGGCTCCATCTTATGGGGCCCGTTTGGGTTCTATGATTCGTTCAATTTGTCGCGCGATTGGGTGTCAAAAACCTATTTGTGCATTGATGAAGGTCCGATTGCGCCGATGATTGAAAATTACCGTTCGAGCCTGTGCTGGAAGATTTTTATGAAATCCGAAGAGATACAATCGGTGGTAAAGCTGCTGAACCATGGTGAAATGTCGCCTTCCAGCACGACTACAGGACCTGAGACGGAAACCAAAGGAGTAAAAAAAAGGTTATATCCTACACATAGTTTTGAGCAACATCGATTGTCAAAAAGCTGACAACTACTCTGATTTTATTGAACTGTATTGGGAATGGCGGAGAGAGGGGGATTCGAACCCCCGATACGGCTTTTGACCGTATAACGGTTTAGCAAACCGCCGCCTTCAGCCACTCGGCCATCTCTCCCACCTTTGACTCTGCGCGATTTTGTCCCGGTTGTTGGCGATATTGTGACTGCCTGCAACCAGGTCAAATCCAACAAAATCACTTTATAAAGTCTGGCCGAAGGTCGGTTCTGGTGTCAAGAACGGACGCGTCCGGCCAACCTGGCCGCAGTCCTTGCATCAACCACCAGATCAATCCGCGACGGCGCTGGCAGCACCAGGTCCGCCTCCAATTCCAGGTCGTGTTCCGTGGCCCGGACACTTTCACCTGCCTTTAAGCCCGGCGACGTAAGATACCACTGCAGGCCACCGGCGGATGATTGAGGGCCGAACCAAAAGCCATCACCGTTCGCCTCCCCAATTCGTACCGGGAACGGGCGGGGCACCGGTCGCATCTGGACCACCCGGAACCAAAGGCGTCGTAACGCTTCCCGCGGCAAAGTCAGGGCGCAAGATTGCCGACACCCCTTGCTCAGACCGCTTCTTGCGTGATTTCAAGCTTGCGTTTTTGAGGTTCACACGAAAGATTGCTGGTTCATTATGCAATCGCAAGACACCGCAACGTTCTATTTTTTCAAAGCCTGGTCGTGGGCTGAAAACAACGCAAAACGCATTGCCGTCGGCGCCGGAATCACCGCCATCACCGTCGCTTTGATTTGCTATTATTTCTGGCAGCAGAATCAGACTGAAATCACCGCCGGCGAGACGCTGACGCAATTGGTCGTTTCCACTTCGCCCAATTCCGATCCCAGCCAGCTGGCCGCCGGCTATTTAAAAATTGCCGCCGATTATCCCGGCAGCCGGGCCGGGGAACGGGCACTGTTACTGGGTGCGGCCGCGCTGTTCACCAATGGCCAATACGCACAGGCACAGGCACAGTTCCAGAAGTATCTCGACACCCAACCGGGAGGCGCTTATTCCGCCCAAGCCGCGCTCGGCGTGGCCACCAGTCTTGATGCTCAAGGTAAAACTGATCCGGCCGTCATGGCTTATCAGCGGGTCATCAGCGCTTTTCCAGATGCCAATGCCGTGGATGCCGCAAAATTTGCCCTGGCGAAAATAGATGAGCAGCGGGGCAAACTAATCGACGCGGAAAAGTTCTATCAGGACGTTGCCCGTGATAATCCCAATAATCTCCTTGGTTCGGAAGCGGCGTTTCGGGCCATGCAGTTGAGAGCAAAATCGCCGATGACCACGCCGCCGGGCACTTCGCCGACTTCCTTCAATCTGAGCACCAAACCATGAAATTATCGATTATTGGCACCGGCTACGTCGGGTTGGTTACCGGTGCCTGCCTGGCTGAAGTCGGCCATCAGGTCGTGTGCGTGGACAACGACGCGGCCAAGATCAAACTTCTCACCTCCAGCGGCATCCCGATCTATGAACCGGGTCTGGAGGAGCTCGTAAAAAAACACACGGCCACCGGGCGGCTCTCCTTTACCACCAGCACCGCCGAGGGCGTTCAAAAATCCGATGTCATATTCATCGCTGTCCCGACGCCACCGCAGCCGGATGGTTCCGTGGATTCGAGCTTTATCGAACGGGTCGCACGCGACATCGCCGCGGCCCTGACCGACTACAAAATCATTGTGGACAAAAGCACCGTACCGGTCAAAACCGGCGAGAAGGTGGCCGAAACCATCAAACGGTATTGCCCGGCCAAGGCGGACTTTGATGTGGTCAGCAACCCGGAGTTCCTGCGTGAAGGTTTTGCCGTTGGCGATTTGCTGAAGCCCGACCGCATTGTCATCGGCACGCGCTCACCGCGGCCGATTGAGGCGATGAAGAAAGTTTACGCGCCCTTTAATGCGCCGATGGTCGTGACGGACATCAATTCGGCCGAGCTCATCAAGCATGCCTCCAATTCATTTCTGGCGCTGAAAATTTCCTATATCAACGCCATCGCCACCATTTGCGAAATTACGGGCGCGAATGTGCAGGAGGTTGCCGCGGGCATGGGCATGGATGAACGGATCGGCCGCCGGTTTCTCAACGCGGGTATCGGCTTTGGCG
>DATEGR010000124.1:0-4592 GCA_035279985.1 Verrucomicrobiia bacterium | reverse complement strand
CACGTCGGAACAGCAGAAGGATCAAGTAAATGCATAATCACGAGCAACGGTTGATTCAATGTCGGAACGGATTGGGACGCATAGAATTTTATCCATTAAATGCCTTCCGGCAACGCAACGCAATATCATTTGCTCTGCGCCAGCAGTCCAAGGCAGCTTCTGGCAGCCAGAAAACAGGAAGCCGACCAGGCGCAAACCGGCGCTCGCAAATATTCCTGGGAGCAAGTTCGTTTAATTTAAAACCGAAATGGCCGGAATATATGTTTGACAGTTTCTGAAGTCTCAGGATTATGGGTGCATCCTATGCCGAGCATCAGCGTAACCACCTCGCAAACAGCAACTTCGTCTTCATCTGAAAACGGGAAGTCCTATCGCGGCCCGTTCGCGATCATGACCATCCTCTTTTTCATGTGGGGATTCATGACCGTCTTCAATGACATCCTGATCCCGCGATTCAAGGAGGCATTCACGTTGAATTACGTCGAGGCCATGCTGGTTCAATTCGCGTTCTTCGGCGCTTATTGCCTGGGGTCCATAGCCTATTTTGTGATTTCAGCTGTCTGGGGCGATCCCATCGCCCGCATCGGCTACAAAAATGGCGTGGTCATTGGGCTTTTGATAGCAACTCTCGGCAGTTCGCTGTTTTGGCCAGCCGCTAACCTGGCGCACCGTTCGTCAATCATTTCCCCCGGCGACCTGGCGGATCTTCCGTCGCTGGTTCAAAAATTAAATCAACACACCGACGCGGTTTCGCTTCTCATCTACCAAAATTTGTCCGGACCGACGGTACAGGCGATCCAACACGACGAATCCCCGGCAGCCTTGAAACAGGATCTGGCACAGGACTTGAACAAAATCATCAATGGCCCGACGATGTATGATCAACAGCGGTTTGCGGCTGTCGACCTGCAGCCGGCCACGAAACAATTACTGGCTCAAAACCCCACCGGCGAAGGCATCGTACGTCTGAACCGGGCTTTGCTGGTGGACGCCTATCCTCAGGAAATAAAGAAGAACCTGATGTCCTATTGGATTTTTCTTGGCGGGTTGTTCATCGTCGGGTTGGGGTTCGCCATGCTGCAAATCGCGGCCAATCCCTATGTGACCATCCTCGGCCCGGAGCGCACGGCATCGAGCCGCCTTAATTTCGCCCAGGCGTTCAATTCGGTCGGGACCACGGCCGGCCCGCTGATCGGTGGTTTCCTGATCTTCAAGTATTTCGCGGCTACGGGCGCGAACGGCGCCGAATCGGTCAGGGTGCCCTATCTGATTTTTTGCATCGTCTTTCTGATTCTGGCGGTGTTTTTCTTTTCAATCCATTTGCCGCACGTTGGCGAAGGCGAGGTGGAACCGGGCATCGGGTCGCTGAAATATCCCCATGTCGTCCTCGGCATGATAGCCATCTTCATGTACGTCGGCGGAGAAGTGTCCGTCGGCAGCGCCATCATCAATTATCTCGGCCTGCCCAGCGTCGCCAACCTGCCGCAACTGGAGGCCAGCAAATATGTTTCGCTGTTCTGGGGAGGCATGTTGATTGGCCGTTTCATGGGCTCGGTGGAAATGAGTGAAATGAAATCGGTCAACAAACGGCTCTTGCTCGCCGGAATTCCCATTGCCGCGTTTCTCATCCTGTTGTCCTGGCGCGGTTGGGACGTAGTAAAGATGTACCTGCCGTTGCTCGCGCTCTGCTGGCTGTTCTTTCAATTCGGCAAAGGGCTCGCCGACCGGACCTTGTTCGTTTTTTCGGGAACAATTGTCGTGCTGCTGGCGATTACCATCCTGTTCGGCGGCAAACTGGCGATGTGGTGCATCGTGGGCATCGGGTTGTTCACTTCCATCGGCTGGCCGAACATTTTCTCGCTCGCGCTCGATCGGATGGGCGCTTACAAAAGCCAGGTATCATCCCTGCTGGTCATGGCTGTGATCGGCGGCGCCATCCTGCCCGCGGTTTGGGGAAAAATCGCAGACAAGTGCAATCCGCAGATCGCGTTTATCGTCCCGCTTATCGCCTACGCCTATGTCGCATTTTACGGCATCAAAGGCTACAGGGTCGGACGCACTAATAACCAATTGGTGCCCTCAGGCAGAGGGTGATGCAACTAAACAATTTCACCGCGGCGCACGCAGAGGACGCAGACAAGGGTCTGACACCTGCTTCCCGAATCTTCACAAATTGAGAGCCTCGGATGTGGTAACCAAAAATAGCCTGCGGTTTCAACCGTGGATCTAGTTGTTCAAAAACTTCCACGCCCGGGACGGACGGAAATCCGCGCCATCCACAGAATAATGCCGCGCGCTGTAACTATTTGGCGGCCAATACGTCTTATAGACCGGTTGTATGAAGGTAAAATGAGAACCATCATTTTGACATATCCGGGATACCAGTCCCTGCCCCGAGGCATCAAACAAATGCTGTTGGCCTCGGAAAGCTTTTACTTTGATGAACCCAGGCCGGCCGCGACCGACATAAATAACTGCAAACCGGCAGATGCGAAAATTGCGCAGTTCCCGGCCACGACCAGTTTCGGCAATCCCCTGGCAGAGTACGCCGGAGCATAAAACAATCGGTCGAACGAAGTTTCAAGGGACCCCACCAGACGCTTGCCGCGCGTCACTGGCCATTCGAAGTCATTCCTCGAAGCACGACCGCGAAGCATTGCACGCGTCCTTGTGAACCGGGTGGTCATCCACACCGACGGCGGTTTGCGTCCGGTTGCACCAGAAATGGCACGGCGTGACATGCTCGCCTTCCTTTTCCGCAAAGGCCTGCTCCGGCGTCGCGCCGACATACAGGCTTTTCGTCCGCAGATGCTTGCAAAATGTCTGGTTCATAGCGTCAGCTTTTCAGTTTGAGCAGCGTGCGCCGGACGAGCGCGTGCGCCATTGGCACCTTGTACGCGTTGTGCGCCAACGGCCTGGCATCCTTCAAAATCAGGTCCGCCGCCTGCGACACAGTGTCGTCATCCAGTGTTTTGCCGTCCAGAAACGCATTGGCGGCTTCAACCTGATGCGGTACGGGTGAAATGCTGCCGAGCGCGACGCGCGGCTGGCTTAATTTCCCACCGGTGACATTCGCCGCCGCAGCACAACTGACCAGCGCCCAGTCGAACGTGTGCTTGTCGCTGACCTGCAGATATGCGCTGCGGGTGCGCGCGGTTGGGATTTCCACGCGCAGTATCAAATCACCGGGATTGAGCGAATGGTGTGCGGCCGGTTCCGTCCATGCTTTCTGGTAAAGCCCGGCCATGCTCAGGGTTGTTTCCTTGCCGTCGCGCCACACGACGGCAGTGGCGTCAAGCGCGGCAAAGGTGGTGCCCAGGCTGGAAACCACCGGGCTGATGCAATCGTTGCCGCTGAACAGGCTGTGATACCGGTTATCGCCTTCCCGCGCATAGCAAAGGTTGCCGCCTTTCTTGAGGCACGGTACGTCGCGCTGGCGGAAATACCAGCAACGTGAATGTTGCGCGAGGTTGCCGCCGACGGTGGCGACGTTGCGGATCTGCGGCGAGGCGATCTCCGACGCGGCGTCATGCAAACCGGGAAAAACTTTCGCGATGTCCGGGTCGCGCTCCAGTTCCGCAACGGTCACCAGCGCGCCGATGCTCCAACTTTTATCACCGCGCTCGATCCGGTTCAGGCCGGGCAGCGACTTGACGTTGACGAGAATGTTCGGGCCAGGGATGAGATAATCCTTGAGCAGGCCGAGCAAATCATTGCCGCCGGCGAGATAGGCACCCTGGTCGGCGACCAACTGGCAGGCGCTGTCGGTGGAAAGCGCGGTGGCGTATTCAAAAGCTTTCATTTCTCGCTAAACATTCAACATTCAACATTCAACGCCCAACGCCCAACACCGCCAAACGCACCCATCATTGGATGTTCGATGTTGAATGTTGGATGTTGGATGTCTCTCATTTCACGGTTCACGTTGTCGCAACCGGTGGCACTTTGCCGAGCGCGGCCAGCACCTTCGCGGGCGTGATGGGCAGGCTGCCGACCCGGACGCCGATGGCGTTGGCGACGGCATTGCCAATCGCCGCCGCCGTGGGCACGGTGGCTGGTTCGCCGATGCCGATGACGCCGCGTTCGGGCATGTTTAACAGGACAATTTCAATTTCCGGCACGTCGGCGATGCCGGGCAGTTTGTAGGTTTCAAAATTCGGGTTCAGCACCACGCCGGACAAATCGTCCATCACGCGTTCCTCGTAAAGCGCGTAGCCCATGCCCATGATGACGCCGCCGTTGATCTGGCTTTCGAGCGTGAGCGTGTCAATGATGAGACCGCAGTCGTGGACGGCGACGACCTTCTTCACCGTGACCAGGCCGGTCTCCGTGTCCACGGCCACCTCGGCAAACTGCACCCCATAGGCCGGGCGGTTGGAAAGTCCTTCAATCCAATTCCCGTGAACGACCAGCGGGTTGACGCCTAGTTTTTTGCACGCGGCAAACCAGTTTTTCCCGCGCGCGTCCGCGATACCGGTCTGCTTCTGCAATTGCTGCAATCCGCGTTGGCAGATGTCATAGACCGTCGGCGAAACCGAAGCACAGGTGGTGCTGCCGCCGCTGCCGGGGCCGGGCGGGAAATTCGTGTCCCC
>DATEGR010000123.1:0-5575 GCA_035279985.1 Verrucomicrobiia bacterium | reverse complement strand
TGACCTTGCCGGCGTTCAGCATTCTTTTAAGGTCAATTTCCAGCCCGATCATGAAGAGCAACAGGGCCAGTCCGATGCTCGAAATGGTTTGAATGGAATCCTGATGAACCCACGCCAGGGCATGCGGGCCAATAGCAAATCCGGCGGCCAGATAGGCAAGCAGGAGCGGCTGCCGCGCGACCTGGGAAAGGACAGCGACCAGCCACGCCGCGATGATGCAAACGGCGATGTCGGTGACCAGTCCGTGCTCCATGTGATGGAAATTAAACCAGCAGGCGCAATGCCGTCGAGCAACGGTTTTGCCGGGTGCAGGGCGGTTTCAGGAATGTCGGCCATATCGCCAAGGACCTGCCAGGTTGGCACTTAAGGTGCTGGTTCAAGTGTTGCGTCACGCCCACAGGGTTTATGACGTATAATGAACGTCGAATTATTTCCGAACGAACAACAGCTTGGCGCGGCGAAAATCCTTGTCATTGATGATGAGGCGGTGGTTATTCGTCTGCTCGAATGGACGTTACGCATGGCCAAGTTCCCCAATGTCCGCAGTGTCACCGACTCGGCCCAGGCGCTGGAAGTCTTCAACCAGTTTCAGCCCGACCTGGTGTTGTTGGATTTATACATGCCCGAACCGGATGGATTCACCATTCTGAAAATGCTTCGGGAGACCACGGCGGCCGGGGTTTTCCTGCCCGTGCTGGTGCTGACCGGATATGACACGGCCGAAACGCGCAATCAGGCCATGTCCGCCGGAGCCAACGACTTTCTGGGCAAACCCATTGATTGCACGGAAGTCATGGTGCGGATCCGGAATTTGCTGCAGACCCGTTTTCTGCACCGGCAGGCGCGGGCGATGCAAAAACAACTGGAAGCCTTTCCCGAAGTCGGGAAAACCAATGGCAAACCCAAGCCGGTCGGAAACCGCAGGTGACTGACCCTCTCCCAGTCTGAATGATGGAAACGATCCCGACCGAACAACTCGACCAATTGCTGGCGGCCATGGTTCAAAGCGCCGAGGGTATCTCGGATTTGCTGTTTGTGACCGGCAAACCGCCGCAGGTGGAAACGCACGGCAAGCTCAAGCCGTTTGCGATGGAACCGCCGGAATCCCTGCTCACCAACAAACGCATTGAAGGGCTGGCGGGAACCATTATCAATGGCAATGAACGGCTGATGCAGGACCTGATGGGGCGCGGTTCGTGCGATTGCAGCTATTCCCTGCAAAATTTTTGCCGGTTCCGCGTTAACATCTACCGCCAGAACGGATGTTATGCGATGGTGTTGCGCCGGCTCCAATCCCAGATTCCCTCGCTGAAAGTGCTCGGACTGGCGCCCGTGTTCTATGAAGTCATCAAGGAGAAGAACGGCCTCATTTTCGTGACCGGCGCCACCGGCAGCGGCAAAACCACCACCCTGGCCGCCATGCTGAACGAAGTCAACCAGACCAACGAAGTCCACATCGTCACGCTGGAAGACCCCATTGAATTTCTGCACCCGCACCTCAAGTCCACCTTCAGCCAGCGCGAGTTGGGGCGTGACTTCTACACCTTTCCCGACGGCATGCGGGCCGCCCTGCGCCAGGCGCCCAAGGTGATTCTGGTCGGCGAAATCCGCGACCGCGAGACGATGGAGATTGCGCTCACGGCCGGCGAGACCGGGCACGTGGTTTACAGCACCCTGCACACCATCAGCGCCGGGCAGACCATCCAGCGCATTCTGGGCATGTTCACCAAAGATGAGGAACAACAGGTGCGCGAGCGTCTGGCCGGCAGCCTGCGCTACATCATCAGCCAGCGCCTGATTCCCCAAAAGGACGGCGGCCGGCGGCTGGTCACCGAATTGATGGGCAGCAGCCTGCGCACCCGCGAAGCCATCGTGCTGGGTGAAAATGAAAACCGCCGGCTTTCGGACATCATCGAATCCGGAAACACTTACGGCTGGCATAGCTTCGAACAATCCCTGATTGAAGCCTATGAAAAAGATTCGATCACCGAGGAAACGGCGCTGCTTTACAGCGTCAACAAACCGATGATGCACCAGCGGCTGGATGCGGTGAACAAGCGCCGGGCCAATGCGCCCTCGCCCAGCTCGTTGAAGATGAAGTCCAATACGCGCTTCCTGAAGAAGGATCCGCCGCCTCCGCCCAAGCCCCCTGTCCTGGATCCCGCGAAAGTGCCTTCGTGATGGCGCCGCCGGAGCTTTTTCAAAATATATGTAGCCGCCGCCGTTAGTCGGCGCAAATTGAATAAAGAGGAATGATATGGCGTGAATTAATGTTCGCCGCTACGAGGTTAATTAAATTGTTCTAACCTTGCAGCGCGGCGAGGGCGGCGTTTAGGTGTTCACGCCTGGCCTGCAGGTTCGCGAGTCGTTGTTTGTGTTCCTGCAATACGTCCGCTGGCACCTTTTGAACGAAGTTCGGGTTGGCCAGCTTCTGTTCGACTTTGGAAAGATCGGCCTCGATCTTCTCCAGTTCCTTTTTCAGCCGCGTCTTCTCGGCCTCGACATCAATCAACCCTTCCAGCGGCAGAAACAAATCGCCCGATTCGGTCCGCACCGTCATGGTGTTCTTCGATGGCTGGTAATCGGCTTTCACCTCAACGGCTTCGGCGTTGAGCAACAGCCGGAGCACCTCCACGTCGTGCGCCGACAGTCCGCGCGCCGGTTTGAGAATGAACCTGACCTTCTTGTTGGCGGCGATGTTGGCGTTGCGGCGCAGATTGCGGCCCTGGGAAACCAGCTCGTTGCGCGTTTCAATCTGCTTTTCGTCATCGCCGGTCAGGCCGTAGTGCGATTTGAAATCGTCGTCGAGCGGCTTCGGCCAAGGCGCGGTCATGATGGTCTGGCCACCCTGACTTTCCGGCATGTCCTCGGCGTAACCCATTCCGTGCCAGAGTTCCTCCGTGATGAAGGGCAGGAACGGATGAAACAGCCGCAGCGTGTGTGAGAGAATGAAATCAATGACAGCCAGCGTGTTGGCCCTGCGAGCCTCATCGTGGCCGCCGACGTGAGGAGGCGGATTTGCCGAAGGGGGTTCCGCCTCGTCACCTCGGCGGCTACCAGACAAGGTTGCCTTGCTCGCTTCGATATACCAGTCGCAATATTCGCTCCAGAAGAAGCGGTAGAGCGTCGCCGTCGCATCGCTGAATTTGTATTCAGCGAACGCGGCGTCCATCTCGCGAATCGCCTGGTCCAGCTTGAGCAAAATCCATTTGTCGTCGGCTGTTAACAGTTTCGGGTCTATCTCGCCTTGCGCCTCGCCACCCTGCATTTGCCGGAAGCGGCAGGCGTTCCAGAGTTTGTTGCAGAAATTGCGGCCCAGCTCGACGTTCTGTTCGTCGAACAGGATGTCCTGGCCGAGCGGCGCGCTGCGCATGGTGCCGAACCGGAGTGCGTCCGCGCCGTATTTGCCGATGAGGTCGAGCGGGTCGGGCGAATTGCCAAGGCTCTTGGACATCTTGCGCCCCTGCTTGTCGCGGATGATGCCGGTGAAATAAACGTTGCGGAACGGCTTCTCGCCGGTGAATTCCAACCCGCCCATGATCATTCGCGCAACCCACAGGAAAATGATGTCCGGACCGGTAACGAGGTCGGTGGTCGGGTAAAATTTTGCGAGCGCGTCGGTTTTTTCCGGCCAGCCCATTGTCACAAACGGCCAGAGCCACGAACTGAACCACGTATCGAGCACGTCGGGATCTTGTTCCCAATTTTCGGCATCGCGCGGAGGTTCGAGATCGCAGTGAACTTCGCCACTGGTTTTGTGATACCAGACCGGAAGGCGATGTCCCCACCAAAGCTGGCGGCTGAGACACCAATCGATGTTGGTGTCGATCCAGTGTTGATAAACACGCACCCAGCGATCAGGACGAAAACGAATCGTGCCGCTTTGCACGAGTACCAGCGATTCGTGGAGCTGCGGATAACGCAGCCACCATTGCTCGCTCAAGCGCGGTTCAATCGGCACGTCGGCGCGTTCGCTGAAGCCAACATTGTTGACATAGGGTTCCTCCTTCTCCAGCGCGCCCATCTCCGTGAGTAACTCCACGGCGACTTTTCGGGCCTTGAACCGGTCCAGGCCATTTAGTGGTCCTCCCGCAAGCTCGTTCATGTGGCCGTTTGGATGCATGATGTCAATCTGCGGCAGGTTGTGCCGTTGGCCGATTTCGAAGTCCGCCTTGTCGTGCGCCGGCGTCACCTTGAGCACGCCGGTGCCGAATTCGAAGTCCACATGCTCGTCGCCGATGATGGGAATCAGCTTCTGTTCGCGCGGAAATTCGGCGGGCAACGGACGAATGACGTGTTTGCCGATAAACTTTGCGTAACGCGGGTCCTTGGGATTCACGGCGACGGCGGTGTCGCCGGGCATGGTTTCCGGTCGCGTCGTGGCGATGGTGAGCCAGATGTCGGTGCCCTTGATTTCACTGTAGCGGCGGTCTGTGACCGCCGGACTCGGCGCTGACACAGCGCCGCTACAATCGACTACCTCAACCTTGAAATAATAGAGCGAGCCCTTTTGCTCTTTCATCACCACTTCTTCGTCGGACAATGCAGTCTGGGTGGCCGGGCACCAGTTCACCATGCGTTTGCCACGATAGATGAGGCCTTTTTTGTAAAGCTCCACGAAAACTTTCTGAACGCATCGGGCGTAATCCTCATCCATGGTGAACCGTTCACGGGTCCAGTCGCACGAGCAACCCAGCTTTTTCAATTGTTGAATGATGATGCCGCCGTATTTTTCCTTCCACGCCCAGACGCGTTTGAGGAATTCCTCGCGTCCGATGTCGCGTTTGGATTTTTTCTCCTCCCTGGAAAGCAGCCGGGCTACCACGCCTTCGGTGGCGATGCCGGCGTGGTCGGTGCCGGGCAGCCAGAGGACTTCCTTGCCGTCCATGCGCGCCTTGCGGGCGAGGATATCCTGGATGGTGTTGTTGAGGACGTGGCCCATGGTGAGCACGCCGGTGACGTTCGGTGGCGGGATGACGATGGCATACGCCGGGCGTTTCGCGGAGACGCGCGCCGGCTCGGCGACGAAACATTTCCGGTCGAGCCAGAACTGGTACCACCTTTCCTCGACGGACTGCGGTTCGTAGGCTTTGGGAATTTCGCTCATGGGAAATTTAACGCAAAGGCGCAAAGTTGCAAAGACGCCAGAAAAGAAAAACTTTGCGTCTCCGCGCCTTTGCGCCTTTGCGTTGGAAAATCATTTCTTAAGCAGCGCGTATTCCATGCTGTCCAGGAGCGCCTGCAGGCTGGCTTCGATGATGTTTTCATCCACGCCGACCGTGCCCCACTCGCGCTTGCCGTCGCTGGATTGGATCAACACGCGCGTTTTCGCCGCAGTGCCGGTGCCCGAATCGAGAATGCGCACCTTGTAATCCGTCAGTGTCACTTGTTTAAGCTGGGGAAATGATTTGACCAGGGCGGAACGCAAGGCGCCGTCGAGCGCGTTTACCGGGCCGTCGCCTTCCGCCACTTCATGATGAACGGTTTTGCCGACGCGCACGCGCACGGTTGCTTCGCAAACTGATTCCTTCGAGTCGCGCCGCATCGAGACGTGATAGGTCTCCACGGTGAACGG
>DATEGR010000122.1:0-11198 GCA_035279985.1 Verrucomicrobiia bacterium | reverse complement strand
TCCAACCCTTCTTTGAACGACAACCCGGTGTTCGCGGCGGACCGGATTTCGCAATTTCACGGCTCGCCGCTCTATTACGGCTGGTTTAACACCAAAGACTTTTTCAATGTGCTGGCCCAGATTCCAGAGGCGGAGCCGAACCCCGATGCGCCCAGTCCCCTGCCCGCCATTCCGTGGACAAAGATCCTTAACGCATCGGGACTGACCAGTTTGAAGAGCATCAGTTTCGCCTGCCGCCAATCGCGTGAGGGGGCCAGTGCGGACTTTTACATCTCCGCGCCGGAGTCCACCCGGGAAGGGTTGATTAAAATAATCAGCGCCAACCAGAAAGACGCGAACCCGCCGACCTTTGTGCCCGCCGACGCCGTGAAATTCTTCCGCTGGCGCGTGGACGGCCAGCAATCGTGGGCCACGCTTCAAAAAATGCTCGGCGAAATTTCACCCATGGCCAGCGCCAGCCTGAATTCGTTCATCGATATCGCCAATTCCAGCGCCCAGCAACAGGACCCGAACTTCGACATTCGCAAGAACCTCATCGCCAACCTCGGCGACGACTGGATCAGTTACCAGAAAAAGCCCACGGGCACGACCCTGGCCGACTTGAATCAGCCGCCGTCCATTTTCATCTTCGCCTCGCCGCATCCGGACCAGACCGCGCTGGCGCTCAAGAGCGTCCTGGGCCTGGGCGCGTCCGCGGAGACGCCGGCGCCGACGCGGGATTTTCTGGGCCGGAAAATATACACCATTCCGCAGCGCCCCCGGGCGACCGCCGGTGGGACCCAAACCGCGCCGCGTTCGCTTTACTGCACCGCCAGCGGCGGTTACGTGGCCATTTCGGGGACCCAGTCCATGGTTGAAGACTATTTGCGCAGTGCCGAAAGCCACGCCAAACCCCTGCGCGAGACCGACGGCCTGAGCGACGCCATCCAACACGTCGGCGGCACCGGCAACGGCTTGTTCGGGTACGAAAACCAGCGCGAGCTGATGCGCTCGATGTTTGCCGCCTTGAAAGACGACCCCAACTCAACAGGCAGCATGAACAACGTGCTGATGCGCATGTGGAGCGGCAGTTTGGGCGAATGGGTGGACTTCTCGCTCCTGCCCGATTACGACCAGGTGGCGAAATACTTTTACTTTACCGTGTACAGTGGCAACGCCAATGCAGACGGCCTGAAGTTTGAATTCTTCACCCCCCGCCCGCCGCAGTTGAGGCAGTAAAAAACTGTGCTCAAGGTTTCAAAATCCGCGAGCCCGATGGATTGATGGCATACGACAGGCGAATCAATCCAGGGATTTGGTCGTTATAGTACGCATACAATTCAATAGTGATGCGCGCGTATTCTCGGCCATTGTTCAGGATGACATAAAATGGCTTTGCGCCAGTCGAGTCACCCCAACCACTATCAATTTTTTGTTCAAATTGGAACGACGAAACGTAACCCTCTGTCGGTGCTACGTACATGACCGAACCAACAGGTTCTTCTATCAGCCCGCCGTTGACCACGTCCACTTCACACGACCAATCATATCTCTGGCCATAGGTAACTTGCTCTGGCCGTTTTATCCAAACTTTCAAATCACCGGTGCCAAACTCGGCGATGGCGCCTTTAGTCAAGTCAATCACATACAACCTGCCATCCGGTATGATTGAAAACTTCTTTTCGCCAGTTATAAGTTGCTCGTGAATATTCGTACTCCACATTTTGAAAATGACTGGAATTTCAAAAGTACCTTCCGTAGTCCCCCAAGCACGTTTTACGGGTTCGGCTTCGTAACCGTTTTTTTGAACAGACTCCAATTCTACAGCTCTGCCAGAAATTCCTTGAATTTCAAAACGCCCCATCGGGTCTGTTTCCTTTTCAATTGGAATGACTTGATCTTCGTCGCCCCAAGCGGTAGGAGCAATAACTTTTACGTGCAGAGCTTCACCTTTCACGCTTGCACCTGCTAATGGACGTCCATCTTGATCCACCACCTGACCGTAAAATTCAATCGGTTTGTTTTGAGATTCCATGAATTCCCGGATTTTATTTGTTTTAGTTCTGTCATTAACCACTGACAACTGGCTCGCTGACGAAGAAACATTTGCATAAGGCGAGTTATTAGTTTCTTTCAATATTGCCGGAACATTTGAAATAGCCGGAGCGACTTGACCATTTTGCGCTTCATTTTTTGGCGAAGTGTCGCTTTGTCTTTGCTGCCAAAAAATTAACAAAGCCAACACCAGGGCAATAACAGAACCAATAAATAATAAAACTTTGGGTCGCATATTATTTCAATCTCATTTTACTAAGTGTCTCATTCCAAAATAGTGAGCGATTCATGTTATCCGAATTAAATTCTCCGCTGTGATCTTTATGTTGGTCTCCAAAAATGAATGGTGATTGACTTAAATCAACTTGCTGAGCGGTGGTGAATTTTCCCCCCACATTTGCCTGCGCACCCAGCGCAAAGCAGCGCGCCTCGTCGCAGTAGGCGAATATTGCATAAGTGTAAGTCGGGAAATCCAGTTCCTCTCCTTCCATAATGAAGTGCGTTCCATCCCATGAACAATCAATGTCAGGTTTTAGATCCTGATCCAATTGCCAATGGTCCGGTTCCAATGCCCAATCGTATGGATTGTAAAAATTGATGAAACTTCCTGCGCCGGCTATGCCGTTGAAATAGCACGGCCCGTTGTTGGCGGGATAATTTGCGTAGCGATCCGGTGTGCCGTTATCAAGCGCCCAAGGCACAGTGCGGAAACCTGCTGATTGATCATAGCAATGAACTGCGATTGCGGCCTGCATGGCGACATAGGTGTTCACAACCTGGCGTGAACCTGCCAATTTCAATGCTTCGCCGGCGACCACATTACCCATGCTGTGAGCAAACAAATAAACGTGGTCGGAATGACTGCTGTTTAAGTTGATTAAGAGCCCGATCAAGCCTAGCGCAGAATGCCATGCATTGTATTCGCTGTCGTCAAAATTATCCGGATCAGTCACGACGGTTTTCCAGTTGCCAAACCCATATCCCGTCGGCCACTGGAACGCGCCAAAATGCCCCTTGTAACCCTGCCAATAGAGCCGTTTAAACGCCGTTTCAGCAAATGCATCCCTCTCCCACGGCGCGAGATTCCAGCCATGCACGAACAGGATGTAATTGTTCTCCGCTGGAATGGTCGAATCGTAAGCATAGGGTGTAGTCACCAGGCTTGCCCTTGACGCGGGTGGAGAACCCGGGTTATCTCCCACCGTCCAGCGTTCGTACATTTCCTTCACGTCCTGCAAATTCAGGTAAAGCGGCGGACCTTCGGCCAGCTTGGTCATACCGTCGTTTTTGTAAATTGCGACCACCAGTTGCCCGCTGCCGCGGCTGACGCCGTCAAACAGCAGATGCGCCACCGGCTGGTCGTCGGAAAGGTCCGCCCAAAAGCCCGGCGGAAAGATAAACGGATTGTATTTGGTCAGCACATTGCGATGCGCCAGCTCAATAATATGTGTGCCGAAACCGGAAACTTGTAGCGCGGCCGTGGTGGTATTCGTCAAATAAAGTGTTCCGCCATTGGTTTCCGCCGCTTGAAAGAACTGCATTTGCGGATCACCCGCGGCCTCTTTCCATTCCAAGGCCAGAAGCAGTGTGCCGTTTTGCAGTTCTCCGGTAATGCCCGCAGTATCGATCCATAGCCTCGTGTAATCCTCCAAATCGCGCGTGCAACTGATGATCAGGTTGTTCGCGTCCGACCCAGTGGACGGGTCCAAATCATCGTAATCCTCAATGGCACTGTCATATCCGTCGTGGTCGTTGTTAATCCAAAACCGATACGGATTGGAAGCGGTGGTCTGGTCCCGGGCGTCAAAACTGATTTGCCCATCCCGATTGGCGTCCACTGCCGGCGGTTCAAGTTCAAAGACTCTGACGTCAAAGTCATAGTTCCCGCTTTTCCGCGTGACGGGCGTGACGTCGATTTGGGCACCCGATGGAAGTTGCAGACCAGTTGCGCCCCAATTTTGTCCATAAGACCCAACATTCTGCCCGCCGGTGTCCAGCAATGGTCGACCATCGACTGTCAACCATTCGGGCGGCATGGGGACTCTCCACCAATTGCCGTCAATTTTGACATAGTTAACTCCATCGGCCAGGATCAAGAAGCTCTTCAACGTGCCGGGTGTTCCCGTCCCGGTGTCCAATTCGATTTTAGTGCCTTCGTCATCCCATTCTTTCCAGGGTACATAATCCGGCGGCCCATAATCGCCTCCTTCGCAAAAAGCAACATAATACCCGCTGGCAGATTGTCCCCAGGAAATGTCTTCGGTATCTCCGTCAAGGGCACCACGACGAACGACCGGGTCCGTGCAGACCCCATTCCAGTTATCCCAGGTAGTGTAGCCGAAGTAATTCGTACCATCCCAACTCCCGGCGTCAACGTCGGTTTCAGATCGCCAGCAATCCTGCGTTACGTGCTCAATGAACTGGCCGCCTTCCCACACGTCAAAATCGGTTCCGTGGAGATTGACCCAAAAACCGGAGTTCCAACCACACGCGGCCAGGGCCACCGATGCCGGCTGCGGCCGGCTGAACTGTTGATCGCCACTGGAAGGCGTGTCGTCGTTGGGCAGGGCCATCATTTGCTGACCGGAATTGGCCCGCACTACCACGTCAAAGACGGCCGTGCCAGTGGAGCTCACCGGCACATTGTCCGCGCTCCATGTTCCGTCGTTGTTGACCGTTGCCGAAACTCCATTGACGGTCAAACTGTAACTGGCGTCGCTAATCCTGCCACCGACGCTCACGGAAGGCTGGTTCCATTGGCCGCTCGGAAGCGGATCCATTGTTACAATCACTGCGCTTTGATTGACAGTTATGCCGGCCGTGCTCGTGTTGCCGGCCACGTCCGTTGCCGTCAGCGTCACGGTATTTTGACCCATGCCCAGCGGCAGGTCCTTTGCCCAAACTGTTCCCTCGCGTTGCACCGATCCTTCCACGGCGTTTGTGTTGCCGTTGGCATCCACAATTTGCGCCGTGACCACGGCATTATTATCGTCCACCTGTGCCCGCAACGAAAATTGGCTGCCACTGATGGATGCTCCGTCTGGCGGCCAAAGAATCGTCAGGGCCGGCGGCGTGGTGTCGCTCGAATAATCCCGCGTTACACCAAAGGCGGCCGCAACCGTGTTGCCCGCCAAATCGGTCGCATGCAGCGTGACGGTGTTCAGACCATCAGCCAGCGCCAGGTCGTAACATTGAAAATAGTTCGTCGTGAAGGCCTTTGAATTGGTGTCGTAAAATTGACCGATGATATAGCCCGACCGGCCGGTGACCACGCCGACCGCGTTGCTCACGTCAAAAGTCAGGCCGCTCAATGATTCATTGACAACTCCCTGCACCTGAATCAGCGGCTGCGAAACGATGCTGCGGCCGGGATTGGTCACCCACAAGACCGGCGGTGTCGTGTCGAGTGTCAGCTCCGCCATCTGCCAGGTCTGTCGAGCGTCGGCCGGCCAGCCGCGCAACCCGATCCAGACCTGGTGCGGGCCTTCCACCGAAGCCAAATTGATGACGATGTTCGAACCCTGGTAGGGATCCCACGTGGCGGTTGGCGGTATGAAATTCGTGCTGTCCACAATCGAAATGTAGCCGGGCAGGCCGCGGCTGATGTTCAATTGCACCGGAACCTGGCGATCATTGACATCATCATTCGTCACCGAAATCGAAAACGAGATGACATTCGGGTCCAGACCATTGGTGTAATCATAAAGCAACGTATTCCCCTGGCTATCCAGGTTTGTGTCCGATAAATCCAGCGTCCCGAAATATTTCCAAAACCACCAATCCGGTGTGGTGCTGCCGTTTTCCGTTATGCCCGTCCAGTCGGCGGCCTGGATGAACAGCGCCTTGGTCCGATCAAGAACAGAGACCGTGAAAGGCATGGCGGTTGCATTGGTGGGCCATACCGCACCGGGTTCAATGGTCCAATTGGTCAGCGTCAAATCGGTTTTGCTCAGCACTTCATAAACCTGGCCGGTCGCATTGTTCAGAATCAAGTTGGCCACCCCGTTGGTAATGCCGGTGATTTGCAGCCACAAAGAGTCGGTTGAGGAGTCGAGGATCGGCGAAGCCGTGCCATGTGGAACCGGCATCTCGGCCTGTTGGGCGTCAAGAAAATGCAGTCCGACTACCAATCCTATGACCAATAACCATCCAGTTGGAAACCTTCTGAATACCTTCATCGTCCCACTTCCGTCACAAAGCTTTCAAAGCTGTTGCTACGGAACCATTTCAGCACAAACCCGATGCCCCCCGGTTGGAGGCACGGCTGAACAAACGTCACCAGAGAATCGAGCCACCTCCGATTGGGCAGGAACCCGGCAAGGCCTAACAAATTCAGTTCTACGTCCGCAATGAAACTTCCCGATGACAATCCGGCTGTACGCCGTTTGCCGGAGTTTGCCAAGAATTATTTTGAAAATTTTCAACCCGTCTTTTGTCGCAACAAAAGCATTATTGGTTTAACCGCTTTTCACATGGGGTCAGACCGCAGTATTGACACAAATCCAGTGCGGGAATAAACCGAGCCCGTGCCCCGCGCCCTGCGCATCGAATATCCCGGCGCGATTTATCATCTGATGAATCGTGGCGACCGGCGCGAGCCGATCTTCCGCGATGATTTGGACCGCAGTAGTTTTCTCACCACCCTGGGGGACGTCTGCCGGAAAACCGACTGGCAGGTGCATGCCTATTGTTTGATGCCCAATCATTTTCATCTGGTGGCAGAAACGCCCAACGCCAATCTCGTCGCCGGCATGCACTGGTTTTTGAGCACTTACACGGCGCGCTTCAACCACCGGCACAAGCTGTCGGGGCATTTGTTCAGCGGGCGGTACAAGGCCCTGATCGTGGACGGCAGCGCCAACGGCTACCTGCGCACGGTATGCGACTATGTGCATTTAAATCCGGTGCGCGCCCAGCTCCTGCACCCGGGCCAAAAATTGCGCGAATACCCTTGGAGCAGTTGGCCGGAATATCTTAAAGCGTCAACCGCGCGTCCGCCGTGGTTGCGGGTGGACCGGCTGTTGGGCGAGTATTACATCCCCTTGGACAGCACGGCGGGACGAACCGAGTTGGAAAACCATCTGGAGCGGCGACGGCCGCTGCAGGAGGGGGACGAATTCAAATCCATCCGGCGCGGCTGGTGTCTGGGTACGGAAGCCTTCCGGCGGGAACTGCTGGCGCAGGCCCACACCCGCGCAGGCGAAAATCATCAGGCCACAATTCGCCGCGAGACCACTGAGGAAAAAGCACGACGTTTGGTGCAGGAGGAATTGGACAAACTGCATTGGACGGAGGCAGACTTGATAGCACACGCCAAGGGTGACAGTTGCAAAGTGTTCATCGCCAGACGGTTGCGAACCGAAACGAGCGTGACGATGAAATGGATAGCGCGGGTGTTGCACATGGGCACTTGGACGCATGTGGCCAACCGGCTGCGGCACGCGAAAACAGAAAGCGAGGTCAACAATCAAAATGAATTGCATCTGGCAGTATAAATACTGGGGACTGACCCGAATGGCCCTTAGTTAAGGGCTCGATATTTGCGAGGTCTGCCTTTCCAGTATCTGCTGCGGTGGGATATTTCCACGAACTTGCGGCGCGGTTGATTGAGTAAAGGATAGGCTTTGGGTCGGTGTTTGACAGCTCGGGGCTCGCGACGATTGGGTCTGAGTGGAACCAAATCGCGGACCAAGTTGAGCAACAAATCTTCCCACAACACTCGCCGCAGTTTGCGGTTGGGGGCTTGGGCGATGGCAGTGCTGTATTGCCGGATCGCATCGACAGTGCCCTTGAAACTGATCCGCTGCAAGTCCACCGGGTAGCGGGCTACTGCTTCGGCCATCACGCAGCGGACCAGATTATGAGCGACCAGATAGGCCAGAAGTTCTTTTTCGGCCATTTCCGGCGACTGGCAGCGCAAGGTTTCCATGCCCATCGTGGTTTTGAGGTCGCGGAAACATATCTCCAAGGACCAGCGGCGGGCGTAGAGCGCGATGATCTCCCGGGCCGGATAGAGCTGGGGATCCAGCAACGTGGTCACCAGCGTGACCCGGCGGTTGCGAAAGCCGCGAAGGGTTGCGGTAAAGCGGATGATCCGCACGGTGATTTGGGCCGGCATCCCCTGCCATTGTCGAGCGGTCGAAAGGTTCGATTGCTGGCAGCCTTTGGTCCAGAGGAACAAGCCATCCCCTTTGGCCAGGCGTTGGGCATTACGAAAGTCCACCCGGCGCTTCTGGTGCAAGCGAGCGACGACATCCACGCCCCGCTGCGGCAATTGAGCCAGGGTGCTGTACTCTCCGAAGGCGCGGTCGCCCAACACAATATCCCCGATCTGCAGATAGTCCCACAATCGTCGGAACAGCCGCAGGTCGTGGCTGCGCAAACTATCCATCATGACCTTGAGGATGACCCCGCTCTTGAGGCTCAACAGCGCCACAAAGCGCATCATCGGGAAGCCGCAACCGGATTTCTGACCGGTCGGCTGCGGATAACGTCGCTGGTTTGGGGTCGTATCGGGCAATTGCGTCGTGGAGCCATCGACCACTTTGACCGGCCGCCGGTGCAGTTGGCCACCGGAGCCAGCCCGGCGTTCAGCGGCCTGGGCGATGGCGCTGAGGGCTTTTTCCAGGCGCTCCCTGGGCAAACGCTGGCGGGCTTGGATATAAGCCGAGTCGCCCTCATCGATCGGAGCGAGGCCCTGCAGGCGCAAGAGGGTTTGGACCTGGCGGACGACTTCGCGGCAGGAGGTTTGGGGTTTGAGCAGTTGCCAGACGAAGCATTCGAAGGTCAGGCGCAGGCTGAAGAGACGCTCCCGGCTGTTGGGGCCGTCCTCCGCGGCCGAGAGCAGTGGCGCGGGCAGGAAGTCGCGCAGGTGCTCCTGGAGCTGGGTCAGGGTGGCCTGGCGGAGGCGTTGGGTGGTGCGCCGGCCCAGGGAGGCCAGACGCGCGCGAAAGGCGGGGAAGTAAGGTGTGTGCATAGTAAGTATTTATACTTACTATATTGACAGGCCCGCGTTTTCAAGGTTTAATGCAACGATGAAAACCGGTGCCGGCCTCTCCACGCTCTATCGTCAACTCCAGCGGCGGTTGGCCCGCCTGGGTTATGTCAGCCAGGGCAGTGTCTTTGAACGCGTCCCAGGCCAACAGGGCAGTCGCTATGTCTGGACGCGCAAGGTCCGGGCCAAGACCGTCACCGTCGCTTTATCGGAGGAGCAATATCACTGGCTCAAGCAAGCGGTGGCCAACCAGCGAAATCTGGAGCGCATCGTTGAACAAATGCAAAAACTTTCCCGACGAATCCTGTTTGAAAATGTGCCCGGCGTGGTTCGTCGCAAACGCTTGACCAAAACAGTTTTAGGCCTTAACTAAGGGCCATTCCGGACTGACCTGTTTCCGTAAGACTTACCGACCGAAAAATTCCGTTTTATCCCCGCGACCGGCAAACTCCACGTACTCGGTAAATGAGTAAGAGCAAAAGTGGCACAATCGTAAGATAAAATGAATCAGGCTCAGGCACAGACGTGATCTCGATCGAACTCACATTGATTGAAAGAGTGTCTGTCGGACTATACCCCGCCCAGTCCACCTGCAAATAACCGCCAAAACCGTTCCAATAAGGTTGTGCGTACGACGGAGTTTCAAATTCAAATTGCGCCCCATTAACTTGCCCGTTTAACGCAATCGGCGTCATGCTCGTATCAATCATGCCCTCGCCGGCAATCTCAGCTAGAAAATTCCACGCCAGAGTACCCCCTGTAGCCTGCACGCTGAAATTCGGGTCTGCGACAAATTGTTCACCGGGTCCGATTGTTCCCTCAAGATTACCACCCCAGTCCAAGACAAAGCCCTGCTGGAAATCCGCTCCATCAATCGGCCCGCAGTTGCCGGACATGGTGACGGTCTGACCATCAGGCGAAATTTGATCACCAGCGACACTGTAAATATTCGCAGGAAGACCACCGTCCCCCCATACGAAACTGAAATATGGGCTTTGATCATCAAACTGAAGAGCGCGAGCGGTCTGTAGCCCCACAATCAGACCCGCCAATATGGTTATTTTCAACAAGCTCATTTGTCTGGCTAACACTTCGCGAATGTGGAGCATTACACCATAACCAATAACATTTGTCAATGGTTTTGCTTATCTTATCTTATTATCGGTAATGTGATGACACATTACCGACGAAGCGCTTCCCTCCTGATTCCGCGCGGACCGAACGCGGTCACATCGCCATGTGGGTGGTCGGATCTCTGCCTTACAAATACGCCGCACGCAGCCATTTTAAGGCTAAACGACAACGGCGAGCGATTGGCATAAGCAAAATGCATTTGAATCAGACGGAATTTTCGGTATGGTTTGAGCATGACCGCGAGTGCCGTCATTGAAGAAATCAAACAACTGTCCCCCGCTGAACAATCCCGGGTCATCCGGTTCGCCGTTGAACTGGCGCGGGCACGGCAGTTATCCGGGGAAAAGTTAACCGAACTGGCCCGGCGGATGGCAGACTCTGACAATCCCACTGAAGTACAAACGTTGCGCGAGGAAATCCACCGTGGCTTTTATGGCGAATAGCCATGGTTGGCTATGAAATGTCCGGCTTGTTTTCTCCCGAAAATCAGATAACTTTTCCCCATGGCGTTTCCGCTCACCGCTTACATTGAAGCCGCTTTGGAACTGGCCCGCTACGACAAGCTGGACGACGGCTCGGTTGCGGGCGAAATCCCCAAGCTCAAGGGCGTGGCCGCTTTTGGTCAATCACTCCGCGAATGTGAGAGCGAATTGCGCTCGACGCTGGAGGATTGGATTCTTGTCGGGCTAAGATTGGGGCACAAGCTGCCGGTGCTCGCCATTGCGCATTTTTAACCCCGAGGCGCAAGATACGGATAATGGCTAATGTGGATTGAGAACGTCTTCCTTTTTCACGCCTTTGACTACTGCCACAGCGCGCAAAATGGCGTTGAGCGTGCCGAGGCGCAATGGGTTGTGGTCGGGAACCGCCAGCCGGTGGTGACGCGGGGAATCCGTTTCCAGAATCACATGACTGCCCTCCTGATTAACCCGGCGGTAGCCGTGTTGTTTGCAGAGCAGCTTGATTAAATCCGCGCCGCTCAGATCGCGGGGGAGCTTCATGCCCCGGCCAGAAGTTCATCCCGCACCAGGTGCAG
>DATEGR010000121.1:0-10397 GCA_035279985.1 Verrucomicrobiia bacterium | reverse complement strand
GGTGGTTCCGGTCGAACACGCGCCGGTAAATCACATCATCCTGCGTAATCAGCACCAGCATGTCGTCGAGCTGAATCAGTTCCCGCGCTTCCTCTTCCTTGATGGCTTTGACGTGCTTGCGGAACCGGGTTTCGGTGATGGCCCAATGCGCCACGGTGAAGTTGTATTCCTCGCCGGTGGCCTTGAATTTTGTGCGCCACCAGTCGCGGTTCGGCGTCGGATTGCCCTTGAGATCGAACGCTTCCTGCGCCGTCTCGCCGTTGCGCGGATTGAACACAAACTCCGGCATGCCGCGCGCATCGCGCACGAGCTTGGCCTGGTCGGCGCTCATGTTGTCGGGCACGCCGTGCTCGGGCTGGCAGGTGGTATAGGCCTGGAAAAACGCCGTGCCGCGGTATTCGAGCCCTTCGAGCATCGCCTTGTACAGTTTTGCCGCGTTGGCCATCGAGACCTGCGCCACAAACGGCGAGCCGTGCCCGCTCGTGAACGCTTCGGCCACGTTTTTCTTTTCAATCAATTTGCCCTGCGACGCCACGCCGAACTGGTTCATGTCGTAACCGCCCAGCATGGTGGAGGAATCCGAGTTCTGGCCGCCGGTGTTGGAATAGACCTGCGTGTCGAGCATGAGCATTTTCACGTTGGGCCGGTTTTGCAGGATCACCTTGGACACGTTCTGGAACCCGATGTCGCCGAGCGCGCCGTCGCCGCCAATGGTCCAGATCTTCGGCAGTTCGCGGATTTCCTGGTCGGTCATCAACGCGTCGTCGAGGTGCGTGAGCATGAAGTAATCGGCGGCGGACATGACGCCTTCCGCGCGTTCGAGCAGCGCGTCGGCTAGGCGTTCGGGCACGACCGAGCGGCGCGCATGATTCACGATGAGCGATTCGCCCAGCAGCCACGAAATCGTCGCGCCATCCTGGAACAGTGAGTTCATCCACGGATACGGATGCGGGTTGGACGGCGGCGTGGAGCCGTAGACGGTGTTGCAACCGGTGCTGGCGCCCATGAACATCACGCTCATGCCGTTGGCGCGCCGGCCGTCAATGGACTGCAAATCGCGGTGATTGAACGCGTCCTGCCGCATCACGGCCACAACGCCGCCGATAATCTGCTCGTCGGTGATGGCGCCGTGTTTGGCCTCGTAATCGGCGATGCGCTTGGCGGTGTCGTCGTCGTCTTCGCCGCCCAGGCCCATAATGATGTGGGCAACGGCCTTGCGGAACAGTTGGTATTCAGCCTCGTCGCGCTGTTTCAACGCCTGCAGTTTTGCCAGTCCTTCGCTTTCCAGCCGCGCGGCCTTGGCGCGCAGGCGGTCGGCCTTTTTGTGATAGAGCGGGCGCATGTAGGCCTCGGTGACGGACGCCGCCGCCCGCAGCACGCTTTTCTCACCGCACCCGGCGCACGCGCCGTCGCCGGACACGAGCGCTTCGTAGTTGCGCCGGACCATGAGATGATTGCGCAACGCCGCTTCGCGCGAGTTCGCGGCGTCGGTGTCGTTGTACAGGCCCAGGAATTTCTGCGGCGTATCGGGCAGCAGTCGCGAGAAAATCTGCGCCGTGGTCAGGTCGGCGTTCAAATCCTCCGTCTCGCGCGTCATGCGGAGCGCGTCGTGGTCGCCGCAAACCTGCACGCATTCGCCGCAACCCTTGCACAGGTCGGAGACAAAAATGGAGAACAACCCGCCGCCGCCGGGTGTTTTGGCTTCGAGCGACCGGAAGATGGCGGGCACGTTCGAGTACGCCAGCGGCAGTTTGTCAATGATGCCGGTGAACTCGGCCTTCGTGGGTTCGCCCACCGTGGTCAGGGCATTGACCTCGGCGCGGATGATGTCCTTGAACGGCACGTTCGAGCGGGCCTTGATCGATTCGTTCATCTTCGCGCGCCCGCGTTCCTCGATGCCTTTCAATTCGGCGGCCAGTTTCGAGCGTTCGGCCGGATCGGTGACGTAATAATGCACGGCGGTTTTCAGGACCATCGCCACTTCCTGCGCCATGTTGGGCAGGGCGGTGTCCGGGCAGGCGGTGATGCATTCCATGCATTGCGTGCAGTTCTCGGCGATGTACACCGGCGTTTCACGGCGGGCAACGTACTTCGACTGGGTCGCGCCCGAACCGGCGCCCATCACGCCGAGCGACGCCAGCGCGCTGGCGGGCTGGTGATAACCGAGGCCGTGGCGGAATTCGGAATCGAACTTGGTCAGCGTCTGGAACGCGTACCGCGGCGTCTGTTGCGCCGGCGTGGGAATGCCGGTGCCGCAGACCGAGCCGCAACCGGCGGTGGGAATCAACGGTTCGTGCTCGTGCGGCGCCACCGGCGGATTGCGCATCGAGGAACGGTCGGGTTCATTGAACTCGCCGTACTTGATTTCCTGCACGCGCGAAAAACCTTCGTTCATCACGGTCATGTTGGACGTGACAACGTCGTCGCCGAACCGGCCGAATTTCTTCTGGTACTGCTTTTTGACCGTGGCCAGGAAGGTTTCGTCGGAAATGCGGTTCTGACGCAGGAACGGCGACACGCGGAAGAACGCGCCGAGGAAGGAATTGCCCTGCATGCGCAACTGCAACTCGGTCTTGCTGGTCGCTTTCTTGGCGATGTCGAACCCGGGCAGGATGTAAACGCGGATGTCGTTGTCTTTGACGTACCGGCGGTGTTGCGACGGGATGCGTTGCCAGGCGGTTTCCGGGGTGTCGCTGGATTCCCAGACGAGGCAGCCGCCGGGCTTGATGCCTTCCAGCGGGTTCGTGTGCGTGAACGCCTTGGGATCGCAACAGAGCACCACGTCCACGTGGTTGAGCTCGCAGTTTACCTTGATGATGTCGGGCGCAACGGTGAGATAATAATTCGTCGGGGCGCCTTTCTTTTCCGAGCCGTACTTCGGATTGGCCATCACGAACAATTTTTCCTTGAGCCGTCCGTCGGCGTCGTATTCGGGTTCGCGCTGTTTGATGAGGTCGCCGAATTCGCCGACGATTTCGCCGAGGTTTTTGCCGGTGGTAATCATGCCCCAGCCGCCAATGGAATGGAACCGGACGGCGATGGCGCCGTCGGGCAGCAGCGAAGGCGTTTCCTTGCTGATGACGGCGTAGGGATGGTCAATGCCCAGGGTGAAATAAGTCTCGCCGCCCGAGGCGCTCGCGCCGTCCTGGCGCCGGGTCTGGCCGATGGCAAATTCGTAGGCGCCCAGCGTGTGTTCGGGCCGGAAATCGCGCGAACCGATGCCGTAACTGCCGCGAAAGAGGCGAGGGGTTTCCTCGGGCGTCAAGCCGGGCAGGGCGCCGCCAAACTTCGCGGCTTCATTGGCTTTGCCGAGGGCCACGCGGATGTCGCGGGCGAGCGGATTGTCGCCGGCCATACCTTCATCCGTGCGTTCGAGGATGATGACATTCTTTTTGCCGCGCAGCGCGTTGATGACGGCGGCTTCGGGGAACGGACGGATGACGTTGATGTGGATGGAGCCGACCTTGGCGTTGCGTTTCTCGCGCAGATAGTCGCACGCGGCCTCAATGTTGTCGGCGGCACAACCAAGCGAAACGAACACGGTATCGGCGTCAGCGCATTTGTATTGGTGAATCAGTCCATAGACCCGGCCGGTCAGCCGGCCGAATTCGGCGTAGGCGTCCTCGAGAAATTTCAGGATGGGCTCGTTGAAATTATTGCGGCGGGCGACCACGCCGTTCATGTGATGTTCCTGGTTCTGGACCGGGCCGAGCAGGATGGGATTTTTCAGATCCATCATCTCCGGCACACGCCGGCGTTTCGAGCCGAACAGTTCACGCTGCGCGGGCGTGGGACATTCGATGGTGTCATCGGCTGCGCCGAGAAATTCGCGGAGCAGATCGGCCTCCGGCGCAAGGTAGGTGCGCTCGGAATGGGTGGTGAGCATGCCGTCCTGGATGTTCATGCCCGGGTTGAGCGACAGTTCGTTGACCTTTCGGAGGATGATGCCCTGGTCGGCCGCCTGCTGGGCGTCCTTGGCGATGACCATGGTCCAGCCGGTGTCGAGCGCGGCGTAGAAATCGTCGTGGCCGCAATGGACATTGAGGGCGTGCTTGGTGAGGGCGCGGGCGCCGACTTCGAGCACCATGGTGGAGAACTTGCCGGGCGCGTGATAGTACTGCTCCATGGCATAAGCGATGCCCTGGCCGGAGGTGAAGTTGACCGTGCGTTTGCCGCTGACCGCGTACGCCGTCGCGCCGCCTTGCGCGGCATGTTCGCCTTCGGTTTCGACCGCGATCTTCTGATGGCCCCAGACATCCAGTTCACCTGCCGCATAGGAGCCCTGGTAAATTTCACCGCCCTCGGTGGAGGGTGTGATGGGATAGAACACGCCGCCCTCGGTGATGCGGGTTTCGACATGCTCGGCCACCAGGAAATTGCCGTTGCAGGTGACGCGCACGCCGGGATACCGGGGTGCAGTGGGATTGGGTTTGGCCGGGGAAGCGCCGGTCTTCTTTGCAGAATCAGATACCTGGCTCATAGGCACACTTTCAAAGGCGGTCATACGACCTGCCTGTGGGAATTACCACCGACAAGCTAAACTCGGAATCTTTGGGATACAAAGCAAAAGTTGTTTCTACAACACCAATCCAGGATAAGCGGAGGTAACGACGGAAAGCGGTCCGTAAAGTCAGGCGAACCGGATCGACGGTGTCGTGCAGCGCAAGGCCTGCGCCGGAACCATGCAGTTGAGAATAGATGCCAGGCGACAACCCACACGCGTAGGACAGGCGTCGCGCCTGTCTCCTTCTAAAAATTCCTCCTCACCAGTTGGTGACTGCCCATAAGCCGAGGAAACAACGCCTCAAAGCGGAAATTCAAAAGTCAGAGACAGGCGCGACGCCTGTCCTACTGCATCGCTACGGCTTAGTTGCGCTACGTCCGCAGGTCGAGCATTCGTTGACGCTGTTCGGCGGCGGTTGTGCGGGGGATCCTGGCTGTCCTCATTATCTGGTGGGGCTAGGCTAGCGACGAGCCGGCTCGCGAGGACGCTCGCCCCACCGAACGCTGAAAAATGTATCACCACTGGCTCGTTTGACAGATTGCATTTCTGGATTACTGGTGTCTGCATCCCGTTGAAGCGGGAACGCAGTTATGAGAATTGCAGACAAAAATTTTGACGTGTGGCCGGTGAAAGATGAACCGGCAGGTTTTCAGTTTGGCCAGGGGACTGCGGGTGAAACGGCTCGCGAGGACGCTCGCCCCACCGAAACTGGCACCGATGGAGCATTGCTGGACGCGTATTCCAATGCTGTCGTCAATGCGGCGGATGCGGTCAGCCCGGCGGTGGTCAAGATTGATGTGCACAAGCGTGGTGGACGGTCCGGTGGTCGTGAGGCTGGCGGCAGCGGCTCGGGTTTCATCATCACGCCGGACGGGTTCATCCTGACCAACAGCCACGTCGTCCATGGCGCGGACAAGATTGAAGTCACGCTGGCCGATGGCCGGCACCCGGACGCGCATCTGGTTGGCGCAGACCCGGACACGGACCTGGCGGTCATCCGGATTTTTGCGCCGAACCTCAAGCCGGTGCGGCTCGGCGATTCCAATCAGTTGCGGGTGGGCCAACTGGCCATCGCCATCGGAAACCCGTACGGATTCCAATACACGGTAACGGCGGGCGTGGTCAGCGCGCTGGGCCGGTCATTCCGATCCAGTTCGGGCCGGCTCATGGACAACATCATCCAGACCGACGCGGCGTTGAACCCGGGCAATTCCGGCGGACCGCTGGTCAATTCGCGCGGCGAAGTCATCGGCGTGAACACGGCGGTAATCCTGCCGGCGCAAGGATTGTGCTTTGCCATCGCCATCAACACGGCCAAGTACATCGCCGGTTGGTTGATCAAAGACGGCGTCATTCGGCGAAGTTACATCGGGGTTGGCGGCCAGACAGCGAAGATTCACCGGCGGCTGGTGCGGCATTTCCAACTGGCGAACGAAACTGGCATGCTGGTGATTAACGTCGAGCCGGGCAGCCCGGCCAGCCGCGCGGGTTTGCGTGAAGGCGACATTGTGGTGGAATTCGATGGGCACGCCATCGCGGGCATTGACGATTTGCACAAGCTGTTGACCGGCGCACAGGTCGGTGTGCGGGTGCCGCTGGTCGTATTACGAAACACCGAGAAATTGCAACTGGAAGTCGTTCCGGCAGAATCGGCGGCCAAAACGAACTAAGGCGGATCCAAGCACAGAAACCGCGAAAAACGCAAAATACGCGAAAACCAGACCAATATGGCCTATACGTCTTCTTTCGTGTGGTTTGTGTATTTCGCGGTTCAGAGATTTGAGTTACCGCTGTTCAGGCGGTTGAGAGAGTTCCATAATGACTCAGAAAATAGTTCCTATTGATCCCGGTGTTCGGATTGGCCACGTTCATTTGAAGGTGGCCGACCTCGACCGGGCGCTGAAGTTCTACTGCGGCGTGCTTGGCTTTGAACTGACGCAACGCCTCGGCTCACAGGCAGCATTTATCTCCGCGGGCGGTTATCATCATCACATCGGCCTGAACACGTGGGAAAGCAAAGGCGGCCCGCCGCCGCCGCCGGGCACAACGGGTCTGTATCATCTGGCCATCCTGTACCCGACGCGCGCGTTGTTGGCGGACGCCGTGCGGCGCGTGCTGGCGGCGGGCATCGAACTGGACGGCGCGTCCGACCACGGCGTGAGTGAGGCGATTTATCTCCGTGACCCGGATGCTAACGGCGTGGAGCTTTATTGGGACCGTCCGAAGGAACAATGGCCAAGCTCACCCGACGGCGGCGTGGCGATGTTCACACATCCGCTGGACCTGGACGGCCTGTTGAAAGAAGCGCCGGCAGGTTGAACGTTGAGCCTCAAGCCAGCGGCTACGAAACTGTTTTTCGATTGGCCAGAATTTCCTGTTCCGCGGCGACAAGGGAATCACGCATGGTTTGGGCGTCGGGCGCGTCACGGAGTTGGTCCAGTACTTTGGTTTTCATCGCGATGAGGCACAGCCGGGCCAGCGTGTGTAAATGCAACCGGTCATCCTGGCAGCAAATCAGGAAGAACAGATACGTCGGCTGGCCGTCGGGCGCGCCGAAATGGATTTCCTGAATGGGCCGGCCCACCACGATGAACGAGGTATCAAACAGGTAAGGTTCGTGTGAACGCGGGTGGGGCAGGGCAAATCCGCCGGGCATTGCCGTGGGACACAATTCCTCACGCGCCTCGAGGCTGGCCAGCAAGGATTTGGGATCGTTGAGGTGCCCGGTCTTTTCCGCGAGCACCACCAGATCACGCAGGACGGACGCCTTGGTTTTGGACGACATGGCCGAGGCAATGGCTCCCGCCTGAAGCATTTCCGGCAGGATGGTTTCGTGCGGCAGGATTTTTCGCGTGTGGCGGGTGGATTGCTGGTGATAATCGGCCAGCCGCTGGCTGGAAAATCCGAGGATGCGTTGGGAAGCCCAGGCATCAATGTCGCGTTTGTGGAAGACAATCCGGTCACCGCGTTTTTCAAATGGAATCTCGCGGTCTTTCACCCGCCGCTCCACGTCCTGGGGCGTGAGGTGCAGATACTCGGCGACCGCTTGAAGGTTGAGCAATCGGAATGGCATAAAAAAGACAAAAGACAACGCGCGCTTTGAGCTGCGTTCGCAGCCTAACGCCAAACCACCTTGCTGACAACCCGCTTCGTGAGCAGGCCCGCGAACGTTGATCAACGATCGCGGGCCTTTGAGTTGGAACGTCAAAGAATAGCTTGCTAATTGTTGCAGCTCGACGTGTGAATCTGCAGGTTGCCGGTGGCGATGGTCGCCGGGTTACTCACCGAGTTTCCGATCTGCAATACGACGGCATGGCTGGCGTCCGTGACACTCAGGTACAACATGTCGCTGCCACCACCTGGTTCCAGGTTGTCGATGGCACGACCAACGAACGAAACCGGGACCGACGTACTGCCGCCGTTGGGGCCGAGGATGCCGGTGCCGTGGAAGTCAATGATGTTGACGTTGACCTTTGGTGATTTCGTTGAGACGCCTGAGCAGGAATCAACGATGATCTGCTGTCCCTGGAAATGCAGGCCGGTGGAGTGGTCAACGACATTCCAGTTCCCGCCATCCGCGGCATTCGGGCTGCATCCGGGGTAAACGACGCCGCCGAAGCTGTAGTTGGGCACGCCCTGGGTCTTGCCCACAGTGCCGCCGCCCGTCAGCCAGCACGGACCTTGAGGAGGCGGGGTAGAGCAGATATTCCCACCGAGGGTGAACAGGACGACCGGAGGGGCATCGTCCACCACCTTAACTTTTTGGCAAAGCGGGGTGAGGGTGGCCCCCGCCGGCAGGGTCGACGCCGTCACACAGACGGTGTACGTGTCGAAAGCGGGCACGGCTATGGTAGCGATGCCGAGATTATCCGTGGTGGCGCAACCCACGCCAGCGATACAGACCTCAACACCACTGGCCGCCGTGTCATTGGGACAGGCAACCCTGATTTGGACAACGCAGGCATTAGCTATCACGCCGGACAATGCTGCCGCAAGCAAACCGGCCATCATCGTTTGTAGTTTCATAAGAGTTTTGGCTTCTGTTCTGTTACCCAGGCCATCCGCTCCGAACGGCATCAAATCATCCGTCTGATGCCCGGAGTGGTTCCTGGTTAGGTGTAATTATAGCCATCATAAGTGGCTGTGTCCAGAGAAAAGTGGCCGGGATGGTCGCCGGGAACCGGAATAATCCGTATGATTGACAACAAAAGCCCGACGGCTGGGATCCGGAAAAGACTGGAAATTTTCCTGAAATCGTGGACAAGTATCGAAAAGGATTTTTATGAACTACAAACTTCTTGGCAAATCCGGCTTGCGCGTCTCCGAACTGTGTCTGGGCGCGATGACCTTCGGCGAGGACTGGGGTTGGGGCGCGAACAAGGAAGAATCCAGGGCCATGTTCGATCTGTTTGTGAAGGCAGGCGGCAATTTCATAGATACCGCCGACGGTTACACCGGCGGTACCAGCGAAAAATATGTCGGTGAATTCATCCGCGGCGAACGGAAGCATTTTGTCGTCGCCACCAAATTTTCCTTCAACCAGCACCGCGGCGACCCGAACGCCGGCGGCAACCATCGCAAGAACATGGTGCAGGCGCTGGAAGGCAGCCTGAAACGGCTGGGCACAGACTATGTGGACCTGTACTGGATGCACGCCTGGGATGAATTGACGCCGATCGAGGAAGTCATGCGCGCCTTTGACGACCTGGTCCGCGCGGGCAAGGTCCTTTACCTCGGCATTTCCGACACACCGGCGTGGTGGGTGGCGCGGGCCAATACGCTGGCCGAGCTGCGGGGCTGGACGCCGTTCGTTGGCCTGCAAATTGAATACAATCTTATCGAGCGGACGCCGGAGCGCGAATTGCTGCCCATGGCTGAGGCGTTTGGAATGACCGTCACGCCGTGGTCGCCGCTGGCCAGCGGCTGGCTCACCGGAAAATACACGGGCAAGGCGAAGGAAGAACGGCGGCTGGACAAAACGCCGCAGTTCATGCGGCGCACCGGGCGCAACGAAGCCATTGCCCGGACAGTGGTCAGAGTCGCGAAAGCCGCCGGAAAATCGCCCGCGCAGGTCGCACTGAACTGGCTGCGCGCGCGCCGGAACACGATACCAATCCTCGGCGCGCGGAGGCTTGCGCAATTGGGGGACAATTTGAACTGCGTCAAATGGTCGTTGAACGCGAAGCAACTCGCGCAGCTGGACGAGGTCAGCCGGATTGAACCCGGTTTCCCGCGGGATTTTCTGGACCGCCCTTTTGTGCGCGATTATTTGCACGGCGGCATGTTTGACCGTATTCAACATTGAGACGGCGCGACGAGGCGCCAGCCGGTTTGCCAAATGGCGGGAGTGTGTTACCAGTGATGGCATTATGAGCACGACTTTCAAAGGTTACGCGGCGCCGGCCAAGGGCGCGAAATTGGAACCGTTCGAATTCAATCCGGGCTCGTTGCGAGACGAGCAGGTGGAAATCCAGGTCGAATATTGCGGCATCTGCCACAGCGACCTGAGCATGCTGGACAACGAATGGGGCATGACGGATTACCCGTTTGTGCCCGGACACGAGGTGGCCGGCCGCGTGGTGGCTGCCGGGGACAAGGTGAAAGGCGTGAAGGTGGGCCAGCGCGTCGGGTTGGGCTGGTACGCGGAAAGTTGCATGAGCTGTCCGCAATGCCTTTCCGGCAATCACAACCTTTGCCCGACCGCGGAGGCGACCATGATCAAGCGGCCCGGCGGTTTTGCCAACCGCGTCCGCTGTCATTGGGCGTGGGCCGTGCCGCTGCCGGAGGCGCTTGATTCAAAGAAATCCGGCCCGCTCTTTTGCGGCGGGATCACCGTGTTCAATCCCATCATCCAATGCGACGTGCAGCCGACCGACCGCGTCGGGGTCATCGG
>DATEGR010000120.1:0-9342 GCA_035279985.1 Verrucomicrobiia bacterium | reverse complement strand
ATACGTAAAAAGGGTTGTATTTGAGGGGATCTCACTGACCGCATCCGGCAATCCAAATCTATTTGTCAATTCTGTCACACTCATTCCTGGGCCAATGAGATTGGTCAATTCGGCTTCAGTGTAAATTTTAACGAGATTATGCGCCTGCTTTTCCCGATGGCAGCCGACGACTGACCCTACAGCAAACAATAAGAAGCAAAGATAAAAATTCTGCACATAACATCTCAACCCGGCGGCCAGGCCATGCGCCGACCGCCAAGAATGTGAACGTGCAGGTGCGGGACGCTTTCGCCGCCATCCTCGCCGTTGTTGATGACCAGCCGATAGCCGCCTTCGTTCAACCCCAGTTTGCCGGCAATCTCGGCGGCTTTGAGCAGGAGATGCCCGAGCAGCGGCTGGTCTTCAGCCCCGGCTTCGGCCAGGCGCGGAATGGGTTTTTTGGGAATGACCAAAACATGCCTCGGCGCCTGCGGATTGATGTCGCGCAGCGCAAACACCTGGTCGTCTTCGTAAACAATGGTCGCCGGAATCTCACGGGCGATGATTTTTTCAAAAAGCGTCTTGCTCATGGCTTAATTTATCCACGAATTACGCGAATCTTCACGAATTAATTCCTGCATGCCAGGACGTTTATCCTGCTGATTTTCATTCGCGTTAATTCGCGAAATTCGCGGATGAAACTTTATTCCACCACCAGCGCGCAGTCGGTGGATTCCGGTTCGGCCGTAAGGCATTGGCGCAAATACTCGACGATGTGGTCCTGCAATTTCTCGCAACGGACACTCCAGCGGCGCGCGCCGGTCAACTGTTTGACGCAGCCGCGCAGGCCACGAAAACGCAGCACCCGCGGTGCCTGACGGAGTTGGGCCCGGAGTTCGTCGCGGAGACGGGGAAAGAAGAAGAGTTCGAAGCCGTCGCCGGATTCGCGCGCCATCAAACCCAGGTCGGTTTCCCGGGAGTCAGGTTTGCGCGATTCCATGGCACCGGCACGGATGGTGAAACCGAGCTTGCGCAGCACCTTTTCCAGGGCGCCGGCAAACTCGCCCACCGTGACGCTTTCGCGGCACAGGTCTTTCTTGAAATAGTGGAAGACCGACGCTGCGGCATGGCGCAGGACCTCGGGGTCGAGCCAGCCGTCGTTGCCGCCGACGAGTTCGACGGAAATCATTTCGGCCGAACAGGGCACGCTTTCACCGTTGGTGAGCTGAAACAACAGGCAGTCGGACAACAGGGCAATCATTTGGCAGCCTCCAGTTTTTTGACTTCATGGACGAAATCGGTGGCTTCCTGAAAACGCCGATACACGCTGGCGAACCGCACGTACGCAACCTCGTCAATGTTCCTCAGGCCGTCCATGACCGATTTGCCAATGAATTCGGCGGGCACCTCGCTTTCAAATTTGTCGGTCACGGCCGCCACGATGTGGTCGGTCAAATCCTCCATGGATTGCGGGCTGACGGGGCGCTTCTGGCAGGCCTTCTTGATGCCCGACAGGAGTTTCTCGCGCGAAAATTCCTCGTGCCGCCCGTCACGCTTTTGGACCATCAACCCTTCGCGCTCAACTTCCTCGTAAGTCGTGAACCGGTGGCCGCACTTGGTGCATTCGCGGCGGCGGCGAATCGTGGCTCCTTCGCGCGAGGCGCGCGAATCAATGACTTTGTCTTCCTGACAGCCGCACTTGGGGCAACGCATAAAGCCACAGCTAATTGTGGCTGCTTCTTTGTACCACACAAAGTTTTGTGGTGTCAAGCGGTGACCGGCCGGGTGCTGTCAAAAGTTATTCACACGAAACCGCGCTTGCGCTCAGGCAATTTTTGATTAAGCTTGGCGGCTCGTGTTTTGCGAAAATGGCAGCGACACGATTGTTTTTGAACGATTAATTTTATGGCAACAGCGAACGACCTCCGCCGCGGCATGGCGATTAGTTACAACGGCGACATTTGCGTGGTGCTGGACATGCAGCACCGTACGCCGGGCAACCTGCGCGCGTTCGTACAGGCGACGCTCCGCAGCATCCGCACCGGCAAATCTTCCGACGTGCGGTTCAGCTCCACCGAGCGCATCGAACCGGTGCCAATGATCACCAAACGAATGGAATACAGCTACAAGGACGGCGAGGATTATGTTTTCACCGACCCGGAAACCTATGAAACGGTCACGCTCGCAGCGGAACTGGTCGGCGACACAAAAAATTATCTCGTGGAAAACGGCCAGGTGACGGTGACGTTTGTCGAGGAGAAAGCCGTGTCCCTTGAACTGCCATCGAGCGTCGTGTTGACGGTGTCGAACGCGCCGGAAGGCATCCGGGGCGACTCGTCAAACAATGTGCAAAAGCCGGTGACACTCGAAACCGGCATCACGGTACAGGTGCCGTTGTTCATCAAAACCGGCGAGCAGATCAAGGTGGACACCCGCACCGGAAAATACATGGAACGCGCCTGAGGGGTTGAAAGTTGAGGGTTGCGCATTGGAGGCCCGCTCATGGCGGGCTTTTATTTTGCCGTGGGAATTGCTTTTCAACCCGACCGGCTTTGGTTATTCCTGTGCCGACACGTATGCCGGAGCAAGCGAAAGGAGAAAAGGTATTTCGCGGCATTGCCGTTTCTGCCGGCATTTGTCGCGGCAAAATCCTCATCCTCCATCGCGCCCGCCACATCATTGCCCGGCGGGGACTGGCCGACAGTGAACTGAATGAGGAAGTGGGCCGTTTTGAAAAAGCCCTGGTCCAGACCCGCCAGCAAATCCTGGAAATCCAGGGCAAGGTGCTGGAAACCCTCGGCGCGAAGGAAGCGGACATTTTTGAAGCACACCTGCTGATGCTGGAAGACCGGGTGCTGGTCGACGAAGTCATCCGGATGATTCGCGATCAAAAGGTCAACGCCGACTTTGCCTTCCACACCGTGGCGGAACGTTACGTCACGGCGTTGCTTGGAGCGAACGATGAGTATCTTCGCGAACGGGCCAACGACATGCGCGACTTGACGGCGCGAGCGCTGGATAACCTGCTCGAAGTCGAAGACAAATTCGATCTGCGCCACCTCGCCGAACCCTGCATCCTGGTCAGTCACGACCTGAGTCCGTCCACTACCGCGCAACTGGACAAAAAATACGTGCTGGGCTTCGCCACTGACATCGGCGGACAGACTTCACATACCGCTATCATGGCGCGGTCGTTGGGCATTCCCGCCGTCGTTGGCCTCCAAACCGTCAGCCAGGAATTGAACAGCGGCGATTATGCGTTGTTGGACGGTTACAACGGCACGATCATCGTCAATCCGACCGATCAAACGCTGTTTGAATACGGCCAATTGGCGAAAATCAAGGCGTCGCTGGCGGACAAATTGCGGGAAATTCAGCAGCAACCCGCTGTCACCCTTGATGGTAAATTCATCCATCTCTCGGCAAACATTGAAGACCAGAACGATACCGAATCGGTGATCGCGCATGGCGCCGAGGGCGTCGGCTTGTTCCGTACAGAATATCTCTTTATCAACCATGAAAAATTGCCGACCGAGGAGGAGCAATATCAGTCTTATCGCAAGGTCGCCTCGGCGCTGAAACCGAATCCGGTCATTATTCGCACCCTCGATCTGGGCGGCGACAAATTTGCCTCGCACCTGCAACTGGCCAAGGAAGTCAACCCTTTCCTGGGCTGGCGCGCCATCCGGTTTTGTCTCGCACAGCCCGAACTGTTCCGCGCCCAGCTTCGCGCCATTTTGCGCGCCAGCGCCGAGGGCAATGTGAAAATGATGTACCCGATGATCTCCGGCCTCGAGGAATTGAACCAGGCCAACGCCCTGCTGGAAAAGTGCCGCGTCGAACTGCGCACCGAAGGACTGCCGTTTGACGAGCAAATGGAAGTTGGCGCGATGATTGAAATCCCGTCCGCCGCGCTCATTGCCGATGTGCTGGCTCCGCGCGTGAAATTTTTCAGCATCGGCAGCAATGACCTCATCCAATATACGCTGGCCGCTGACCGCACGAACGAGAAGGTTTCACATCTCTATGAACCGACGCACCCCGCGATCGTCCGCCTCATCAAAACGACGGTGGATGCGGCGCATCGGCACGGCATCTGGGCGGGGGTCTGCGGTGAAGTCGCCGGCGATCCCGTGCTCGCACCACTGTTGATCGGTTTGGGCGTGGACGAACTGAGCGCCGCGCCCACTGTTGTTGCCCAGGTTAAATATATTGTTCGCCGGCTCAAATTGACCGAAGCCCAGGCCCTGGCCGAGTTCGCGCTTCAGTGCGAATCCCCCGTGGAGATTCATGCGCGTTGCCGGGAACTCGCCCGCCAGACGGCGCCGAGCCTGTTTGAAAGCAAAACTTGATCCGTAAACCTCACCAGCCAGGTTTGAATGACCGCCAGGGCGGTTCTTTGAATTTACGCCCGGCTGCAGCATCGGCGAACCAAACGGCCATCCGGCTGCCCGGCCAGTCATAAAATTATGGATTTCGACCCGGATCTTCATCCGCACCGCCGTTATGACCCGCTGAGCGGTGAATGGGTGCTGGTATCACCGCACCGCACGCAACGCCCGTGGCAGGGCCGGCGCGAAGACAGCGTCTCAGCCGCCCGCCCGGCTCACGACCCGAAATGTTACCTCTGCCCAGGGAACCCGCGCGCCGGAGGCGCCGTAAATCCACGCTACACGGAGACGTTTGTGTTCACCAATGATTTCGCCGCGCTGTTGCCGGAGGTCCCGGGGACCAGTGGCGCCACCGGCGACTGGTTACGTTGTGAACCGGTGCGCGGTGAGTGCCGGGTTATTTGTTTCTCACCACGGCACGACCTTACGCTGCCCGAAATGGCAGCGGAAGCCATCCTGGACGTGGTAAACGTCTGGGCGGACCAAATCAACGCGCTGGGCGCCAAATACCGCTGGGTACAGATTTTCGAGAACAAAGGCGAAATCATGGGTTGCTCGAATCCGCATCCACACGGCCAGATTTGGGCCGGCAATTTCCTGCCCCGGCTCGTGACGCCGGAGGATCGCCATCAGAGACAACACTTTGAAAAGTATCAGCGCCTGTTGTTGCCGGACTATCTGGAAACCGAATTGCAATTGAAAGAGCGGGTCATTGAATCCAATTCACACTGGGTCATGCTGGTGCCTTATTGGGCCGTCTGGCCGTTTGAACTGCTGCTCCTGCCGCGGCGCCACGTCCGGCGCCTGCCGGAGTTGACCGACGACGAACGCCGGAGTCTCGCGGACATTTTGAAGCAGAGCCTTACACGCTACGACAATCTGTTTGAGACGAGTTTTCCCTATTCGATGGGCTGGCACGGCGCGCCGACGGACGATGGCCATTATGAACACTGGCAGTTGCATGCCCATTTTTATCCGCCGCTGTTGCGCTCGGCCACGGTAAAAAAATTCATGGTCGGTTACGAAATGCTTGCCGAACCGCAGCGCGACCTCACGCCCGAGCAGGCCGCCAAACGCCTGCGCGAGACAGCGTTGGCCCATTTCAAGCAACACCCCAGGAGCTGAATTTCGTTGGGGATGCCCGTTACTTTTTCCTCCCGCAGCGACATATCTGTTTGACGATTCCAGCACCTGCGGCAAATAATGTTCCGAGCCATGGGAACTGATTCCAGCACATGAAAGTCATCATTTTGGCCGCCGGCTATGCCACGCGGTTATACCCGCTTACCTTGAACCAACCGAAGCCGCTGCTGCCCGTTGCCGGCAAGCCGATGATTGAACATGTCCTCGACAACCTCGCGCCGATCAACGGCATTGACCGGATCTATGTCGTGACCAACGCCAAATTCGCCGGCCATTTCCAGCAATGGTCGGAGAATCATGGCGCCGCCAAATCCAGCGCCAAATTCACCGTCATCAACGACGGCACATCCAGTGAGGCCAATAAACTGGGCGCCATCGGCGACATCCATTACGTGCTCCAAACCCAAAAGGTGGATGACGATTTGATTGTGGTCGCCGGCGACAATTTGTTCAGCGAGAAGCTCGGTGATTTCGGGAAATTCTGCCGCGAGAAAAGCACGCCCGTGCTGGCGCTTTACGACGTGGGCAACCTCGAAGAGATCAAAAAATACAGCTCCATTTCCGTGGCGACTGATGGCCGCATCACCGCCTTTGAGGAAAAACCCAAGCATCCGACGAGCACGATGGCCGGCATCGCGCTGTATTATTATCCCCGGACAACCATCCCGCTCATCAAACAGTACGTCTCCGAAGACAACAACCACGATCAACCCGGCCGGCTGGTGCAATGGCTTTACCCGCGTACCCCGGTGTACACCTGGCGCGTGCCGGGACTCTGGTTTGACATCGGCTCAAAAGAAACGCTGGACGAAGCCAACCAGATCTTTGCGAAGTTCAACGCGTAAAAATCTTTTCCAAAAGAAACCAGTGTGCTCCAAGCGAATTGTAGCCAATGGATCTGGGATCCGCGCCTGGCTGGCTGGGTCATTACCGTCACCTTGTTTTCCATCACCCTGGGTTGTCTCTACAGGCTGCGCCTGCTCGCGGTGAGGAGGCTCAAATTTCCCGCTTCTGGTCAGAGCCTCGTCACCCCGGCTGCTACAATCACCTGGCCGTCACCACGACGTAATTCTTTTTGCCTTTGCGCAGCAGGAGGTGTTTACCGAAGAGCAAATCGTTTGCAGTGAGGTTGCGTGTGGCGCTGGCCTCCCGAAGGTTGTTCACGTTCACGCCGCCGCCTTCGATGTCTTTCCGCGCCTGGCCCTTGGAGGAAGACAAGCCGGAGTGGACCAAAAGCTCCACCAATGGCAAACCTGAGGCCTCGAGCTTTGTTTTTTCAACTGCTTTTGTCGGCACTTCACCAACGATTTCGTTGAAGGTGCTCTCGGCAACGCCTTTCAGCTCGCCGCCGAAAAGGATTTCGCTTGCGCGGATGGCTTCCGTGGCAGCAGCCGGGCCGTGAATCAAATCGGTTGCCGCTTTCGCCAGCGCCTTGTGCGCCGCGCGCTGGCCGGGATTTTCCGCGTGCTGCTTTTCCAGTGCTTCGATCTCGTCCTTCGACAAAAACGTGAAGTATTTCAGGTAGCGAACCGCGTCGCGGTCGTCCGTGTTGATCCAGAATTGATAGAATTTATAAACACTGGTGCGTTTCGGATCGAGCCAGACGGCGCCGGCCTCGGTCTTGCCGAATTTGGTGCCGTCAGCGTTGGTGATGAGTGGCAGTGTGAGACCGTAAGCCGCCCTGCCCAGCTTCTTCCGGATAAGGTCAATGCCGGCGGTGATGTTGCCCCATTGATCACTGCCGCCAATTTGCAATTCGCATCCGTGTTTCTCGCAAAGCACCAGAAAATCGAATGCCTGCAACAGCATGTAGCTGAATTCGGTGTAGCTGATGCCCGCTTCGCGGTCTTCCATCCGCGCGCGAACGCTTTCCTTGGCCACCATCTGGTTGACCGAAAAATGCTTTCCAATGTCGCGCAGGAAATTGAGGAACGAAACATTTTCTGTCCACGAGGCATTGTCCACCAGTCGCGCCGGATTGTTTTTGGTTTCAAAATCGAGCAACCGCTTGAGTTGTTCCTTTACGCTGGCGATGTTGCGCTCCAGTACCTCCTTCGTGAGCAATTGCCGCTCCTGCGTCTTGCCGCTGGGGTCGCCAATGGAACCGGTCGCGCCGCCGGCGACGGCAATGGGATGATGGCTCAGCAATTGGAAACGCCGCAGCGCGAGCAACGGCACCAGATTGCCGACATGCAGGCTGTCCGCCGTCGGGTCAAAACCGCAGTAAAGCGTGACGGGCGTGGAAACTTTTTTGGCGAGTTCCGGCGCGTCAGTGCAATCCGCCAGGAGTCCCCGCCATTTCAATTCTTCCAGAATGCTCACGCCGGGAGATTAAATTGCCGGTTTCCAGTTGCCAATGGCCAATTCAGCCAACCCACCTCACGCCAAGCCGCAAAACCGCGAAGCAATTTAACTTTGCGCCTGGGCGTCTTTGCGTGAAAATCCGCGCGTGTCACAAATGCTGAGATCGTCCGGCGCGATGGCCGCGGCCACGCTCTTGAGCCGTTTGCTCGGCATGGTGCGCGAAATGGTCTATGCGCGGTTCATGGGCGACGGCTGGGTGGCTGGCGCATTCCAGTTCGCGTTCACGATTCCCAACCTGTTCCGCCGCCTGCTCGGCGAGGGCGCGTTGACGGCGGCGTTTATTCCCATCTTCAAGGAAAAGGAGAAAACGCACGGCGAAATCGAGATGTGGCGTGCGGCCAACGCAGTGATTTCCGGCCTGGTCATCGCCGCCAGCGTGGTCGTGGCGTTGGTTTTGCTCGGCCTTTCCGTGGCGCTGGCGGTGCATCAATTCAATGCTGAAACCGAGCTGATGTTGCGGCTGTTGCGCGTGATGTTCCCGTACATGTTGCTGGTCTGCGTCGCAGCGGCGTTCATGGGCATGCTCAATGCGCGCGGCCATTTTTTTATTCCGGCGATGGGCGCGACGATGCTCAATATCGTGATGATTGTGTCCGTGCTCTGGTTCGCGCCCAAACTGGGATTGTCGTATCCGAAGGGAGAACGGCTGCCGCACCAGATTTTCGCGCTGGCCATCGGCGTGCTGGCGGCAGGCGTGGCCCAGGCGGCGTTTCAACTGCCAACCTTGTGGCTGGATGGATTTCGTTATCGCTGGGTTTCACCGTGGCGCGATGAAACGGTGCGCCGCGTGATTTACCGGATGATTCCGGGCACGATCGGCGTGGCCGCGTTTCAAATCAACGTGACCCTGGTGCTGGCCATCGCGTTCTGGGTTGACCCGCAAATTGTCGCGTCCTTCAACTACGCCGTGCGCCTGATGGAACTGCCCCAGGGCATGTTCGGCATTTCGCTGGCGACCTACCTGCTGCCGACGCTTTCCGGGCTGGCGGCGGAAAAGAACTACACCGAATTCCGCACCACGTTGCGGCATGGCATGAGTACACTGTTCTTTCTGAACCTGATTGCAGCCATTCTGCTGGTCGTGCTGGCTGAACCCATCGTACGTTTGATTTTCCAGCACGGCAGATTCACCGACGCTTCCACCGCCCGCGCCACGTTTGCACTCATGTGCCTCGCGCCGGGGCTGGTGGCGTTTTCCGCCGTCAATATTCTGGCCCGCGCTTTTTACGCGCTCGGCGACACGCAAACGCCAATGAAAATCAGCATCGTGTGCCTGGCGGTCAATCTTGTCCTGGCCGTCGCGTTGGTCGTGCCGCTGCGGCAGGGCGGCCTCGGCCTCGCCAATACCGCAACTTCCATCTGCAATGTCAGCCTGCTGCTCTATCTGCTGCGCCGAAAACTTACCAGACTGGAAATGGAACCGTTGCGCGCAACGTTTTTGCCGCTGGCAGTTGCCGGCACATTG
>DATEGR010000119.1:0-4765 GCA_035279985.1 Verrucomicrobiia bacterium | reverse complement strand
CGTGATGATGAAGATCACGAGCAACACGAACGCGAGGTCCAGCAGCGGCGTGATGTTCAACTCCGTCAGGGAATGGTGCGCCGACTTCGAGCACTTCTTCATGATTCAACCAACGCGGTCGCTTCATTGTTCCGCAACGCGCCGACGATGCGCCCGGCCAAAACCTCGTTGGCACTGCGGATTTCCTCGGCCAGCGGCCGGTGATCCACATAGACGTGTTCAATCTGGTTGGCATAACGGCTGGCAAAACCGTCGAGTTCCTGGGTGAGATGGCGGATGGTGGTGACCATGAAGTTGTAGGCGAACATGGCCGGGATGGCCACCAGCAGGCCGGTGACGGTGGCCACCAGGGCGGCGGCCACACCGGGTGCCATGGCCGTGAGGGTGGCGGCCTTGCTTTCGGCGATGCCGGCAAAAGTGGACATGACGCCCCAAACCGTGCCCAGCAGTCCAATGAACGGTCCGCCTGCCACCGCGGTGGACAACACAATCATTCCTTTCTCCAGGGCCATCGCCTCGGTGCCAGCCGCTTCCTCCAGGATTACTTTGACGGCATCAAATGACGCCATGCTGACCTTCACCGCCGTGGCCCGGGCGAGAAAATCGGTGTTGGTATGTTCCTCGCCGTCCACCGGGTTGGGAGGCGCAACGACTTCGAGCTGCACCGGATTGTTTTTTAACTGATATGCCAGCTCATCCGCACCCCGGATGTAGAGCTGGTAAGCGGGCGCACCATCAAATTCCTCACCCCGGCGCTGGATGTCCAGCGGATCACGCGTGGAGTTGTAGGCGGCAAGGAACTTTTTGGTCGCCTGGCGGGCAATCATCAACTGGCGGAACTTGGTGATGATGATCGTCCAACTGAACAGCGACAGAATCAGCAGCGCGACGACGGTGATTTTACCCTCGATGGTGGCGTTTTGGATGGCGTACGTCGCCGCATTGGTGGCAAACAGTGGTTGAACAAACATGGTGGTTATAACGGTATGGTTGAGGTTCGGTTCAAGGACAAATCAGCCCTCCGGCGACAGAACCGGGCCGTTGCACTCCGGCGATGGGTCGCAAAACAAGATTCCAAATGGGACCGTACAGATAACATCGCTTGCTCATTTTATACCAGTGACTTTACGGACGGAGGTTACAAATAGGTGACATTCAAAGCGGGGTGAAGGGAATCCGGGCCCCGGTGCTGTCAGGTTCAGTCGAAAGCGGGGAGTGACTTTGCGCGGAAGGCGAAAGGTTTTTGCGAAGGTTTTGCTGCCGCCACTCATGGGGGGTCAGCCCGAAACGTTTCTTGAACATGGCGTTGAAGAGACCGAGATGCCGGTAGCCGCTCTCGTAGGCGACGTTGATGATTTTGGCCTTGGAATCTGCAAGCAACTGGCGCGCGCGCTGGAGCCGCAATTCGATCTGCCGCGCCCGGAACGGCACCCCGAACTCCTCGCGGAACAGGCGGCTGAAATGGCGTTCGCTGCAATGCAGCTGTCGGGCCAGTTCGTTCAGGGAATGTTCGGACAGTTCGGCCTCGGTCATTTGTCCGACCAGTTCCCGGAAATGATCACGGAGTTTATTGCCGCCCGTGGAGAAGGAAACGGGGGCCGGCAACCAGCCGGCCACGGCGTTGGCCCACAATTGCAGCAACGCGCAACGCACCGGCAGCCGGTCGCTGTGCGACTGGTCGGTCAGCCGGGTAAATTTTTGGCCAATGGGTTCGCCGGCGGCAAAGACGGACACGGGGGACCAGGGATGATTGGGCGCAACCTCGAGCTGATGCCATTCCGCCACCGTCAATACGCCGTTGAGATATTGAGGCTGGACAATAAACAATTGCAGTTTCAGCGGGCCCAGCTGGCTGGCGCGAACGATCCCGTTGGCGTTGCGAATGACAATCAACCCATCGCCGGGGTTCAGTTGGCGATGAGCGGCCTTGGGCTGCAACCAATAACCCGTGCCCTCCGCCACGCGCGCCATCAGCCACCCGCTGCAACGGGGAAGCCATTCAGCCGAAGGTGGCAGCGCCAACTCCTGCAGGATGAGGTGTCGCTCGCCAATCATCACCTTAAACATTAAGGGCGGGGTGTGACTGACGTGTGTCGGGATTGCGACAATTTTGAAACAACCCGATGAACGAAGACCCCGGCCGAACCGCCGACTCCCCGGAGGGTTGCCGGCGATTCAGGCGGGTTCATGGGAAAACCCGGCTGGCTGTTCTTTCCAGGCCGCGAAGGGTTTCGCTCTTTGATTTCGAAGGCTTTTGTTTTCTCCATTGTTCCGATATTTCTGCCTCCAGCGGCCGGGGCTGGTTCCAAAGTGGCGCGTGAACATCAGGTTGAACAAGCTGAGCGATTTGTAGCCGCTCTCCAAGGCCACCTCCACCACCTTGGACCGGCTCGTGGCCAACAGATCACGGGCCCGCGTCAGCCGGAGTTCCGCGCGCTTGTCGCGAAAGGACATGCCCACCAACTCGCGAAACAGGCGGCTCAGATGCCGCGAAGTGCAATGGGTCCGCCGCGCCAACTCATCGAAGCTCATTTCCAGCAACTCCGCCGACGGGGTCCGTTCCAGGAGCACGCGCAGCCGCTCCCGGGCATCGGCCGTCTCCCAGTTGGAGGTGGCCTGGTCCAATTCACTGCCGAATGCCTCGACAAAGAATTGGAGCAGATGCAACCGGAATAACAACCCGCTTGAGTTTCCTCCGCCGTACCATTGCCGCATTTTCATCGCCACCGGATTGAGGGGCGGAAGAATACGAACGGGGAAATCCTTCCGGGACGCCGCCTGCTCGAGAAAATCCTGTTCACCCAACGTGATCAATCCGGTAAGCCGCGCCGGGATTACCCTGAAGGAATACAGGGACAATCCGCCCAACTGGCTGGCACGAAGACTTCCCGGGGCATTACCCGCGAGTAAAAGCGCCGTTCCGGTTTCAAGCTCCAGACTCGATTGCGGTTGCAGGAAATAACCGGTCCCGCGGGCGATTTGAATCAGTAACCAACCGGGAGAACGCGGCACCCACTCGCCTCCCGGCGGCACGGAAAATTCGCGAATGGCCAAATGCGGTTCGTATCCAGACTCCGGTTTCTTCATACTTTACTTCACGGTCTCCCGGCGATTCTCTGCGGACTCAAACTGCGTCGCAAGCGGACTGCCTGACGTCTCGCGACGCGGGCGCCGATTTTTCCCGTCCCAATATCTGCTTCAAATTCCAAGTATGCCTTGCGGCGATGACTTACTTTAGGAAGTGACTGTTACAAACCGGTGTCGGTTCTGAAAAATGACTGAAAACTGATTCTGCAATCCCCTGGCCCGGTCATTCGCCGCCGGAAAATCCCTTTGGGAATAATGGGGTAAAATACGGCCGTGTGAATTTTTAAACTCCTTCTCACTCTTCCCTGCGCCCGTTTGTTTCCGGATTGTCACAATTCCGACAACGGCCTGTAATATAAGTTGCCCAGCCTTCCGGGACGTGAATTCTCCGACACCTGCCTTCCGGCTGCTCGCGGCGGGCGTGGGGCCGGGAAATTTTGCAGTGCAACCAGATCACCCGGATGTCGGTTTTACGAACGGGCAAAGTGCAGGAGAGCCATGTGACCGCGTGTTGTTGTAAACCATGAATTTAATTGCCCTGGCCACCGGCCGCCCCGTCAAAAGTCCCTGCGGGCGGAATCCACTGTAATCGCTGACGCGCACCAGCCCGGGCAACTTAAAAATTATCAACCCACCATGAAACACGCCCCCGGCCTGACGCTGCGGTTGATTGGTCTGAACGAGTGCGTATGACCCGCCGGCATTCTCTTATATTCATGATGTGGGAACGCCGCCGCGTCAATTGGCCGCTGCTGATTTTTGGTTGCTGGATATGCGGAACGCCGTTGACCGGGTCGGCAACTGAATCTGCTGCGCCTCGGAATTCTTCAACTCCTGCGGCGGCCACGATTGTTCCTCACTTTTATGTCCGGGGCTTCACCATCGAGGGCGGGGTTTTGCTTTCCACGAACATTCTGACGCCACTATTTTCCAAATACGCAGGCACGAACATCAGTTTGGCGGAGCTCGTGCAAGCGGCCTCGGACCTGCAATCAGCCTACCGCGACCACGGTTACCCGGCCATGAGCGTCGCGTTTGTGCCCGAGCAAATCACCGACGGCATTGTCATGTTCAACGTCGCCCAAACGGCGATTCCCCAGATTGTGGTGGCGGGCGTGCGCTTTCTCAGTTTCAGCAATGGCCTGGAAATTGTCTCTCAACCGCCCATGGCCGCCCCCAAACCGCCGGTCACAGCGGGCGCCATCACCACCAATGTTGTCCCGTCAACTATGACCAATGCGGTTCCGCAAACTGCAAATTTTGCGGCGAGGCGGGCCACTTATAAAGAGATGGTTGACGCGATGGTTGCCATGCACCTGAAGATGGACGACCTGGAAATGCAGGCCAACGACACCCGGGTTCACGTGGTTTCCACGAATGCCGGCCCCCGGTTTGAAGTGGAGAAATATCTGGTCAACGGCAACACGATTCTGCCGTCGGCGGCCATTGGCCGGGCGATCACCAACATTGACGGCGCGTTCGGCACCAACGTCGGCTTTGATGATGTCCAAACGGTGGTGAGCGAGCTGGGCAAGGCGTATCACGAGCGGGGCTTTGTGACGGTGGCGGTAAATGTGCCGCAGCAGAAACTCACCAATGCGACCGTGAATCTGGAGGTTCGGGAAGGCCGGCTGGCCGGCATCAAAGTGGCCGGCAACCGCTACTTCAACTCCAACAA
>DATEGR010000118.1:0-4961 GCA_035279985.1 Verrucomicrobiia bacterium | reverse complement strand
ACCCCGCCGTTGGCAATGGTCAATAGGCCGGACACGGTGCCGCCCGCCCAGTTTAGCGTGCCTGTCACCGTGTTGGTGCTGATTAACGTGGCTCCACCCAGCGTCAGGTTGGTGATCCCGCTGGCGCCCTGGAAAGCCGGTCCCAATATCAGGTTGCCCGACGCCAACGCCAGATTGGTCGGCACATTCTGCGTGAGCGTGAGCGTCGTCCCGATGAATTCGCAAAGGCCCGCACCGCTGATGACCGGCGGTACGCCCATGATGAAACTCCCACCGGCAAATTCAGTGGTCGCACCCGCCGCGGCGCCATAAGTGCCCGTCAAGGTGCCGCCACTGTTGAAACTCAGGATGCCGGTCAGGTTGGTCACCGTGCCGGTTACAGTATTGGTGAAGGCGACGCTAATGGTGGCGCCGCCCGAACTGACGGACTTACGAAGGGTCCCGGCGTTGTTGAAAAACTCATCGCCGGCGCAGATGCCGCAGGTGATGTACGCGTTGGTCTGGATGTCCCAGAGCGCCCCCGTCTGATTGTAAATGCCGCCCTTGTAAGTCGAGTTATTGTTGTAGATGGTCAGGTTGCCCGCCCCGCTCATGGTTACCGTGCCGGCATTGGTCAAGACGTTCAGCAAACTGACACTCCCGGTGATGTTCAGCATCCCGCCACCCGCAATGGTCAAAGGGCTGCCACTCAAAGTGCCGCTGGACCAATTGAACGCCCCGCTTCTCGTTACGGGACTCGTGAAGCTGATGGTCGTTCCATTGGCAAAGTTGACGGTGTCGGCCGAAGCCGGCACCCCGATCGGGATCCAATTGGTGCCGTTGAACCAGTCGCTGGAAACCGAGCCATTCCAGGTGAAGGTGTTCGCGGAACAGCATCCGACTTTCAACAGAACCAACAGGCAGAGCAGGGGAAGCAGGATCCTTACGGAGACATGCCGTTTCATTCGAGACGTTCGCCAAGGCCGATCAGTTGGCATTTTCCAAACGCTTCCGGTTCGTACTTCCAAGTCAAAGTTTCAGCGCGAGTAACTCCTGCGGCACCTTTAAGCGCTCCAGTATTGGAGACCCGCTCGCCCGAAGGTTACCATCACCCATGGGCATCTTACAAGAAGAATATCTGCTAATAGATATGTATTCCTCTTAATTCGCTCGAAACAAACGGTTTCTACCCGAAAGCCACGTCCGTCCGTCTTCGTCTGATTTCCGTCTTCGCAAAGCTTCGCCGTGACGAACCGGCGAGGCAAGTCAGCCCCATTTGCGGGTGCGTTTCACCTGCCTTTGATTCACGACCTGCCTCACCCAACCCTGTCCCTATGGAGAGGGCTTCCACATTCGCTGCGCATTTGGAGATGCGTGTGGCTGGATTTGCGCGTTGTAGTGTCGGCGCTGTGCGCCGATATCGAGCCACAGGCTCGACGCTACAGCAAATCAGGCCACTACCGAAGATGCATGTGGCTGGATTTGCCGGACGCACCTCCGCAAGACCAGGATTGACCAATGACGATTTCCTCTCCTGGCGGAGAGGATAAAAGGTGAGGGCAGTCGTCCAAACCAAAAGTTCGTTGCACCCTTTGAATCAAGTTGGGGACTCGCGTAGCCCATCCCGCCGAAATTACCCTCCGAAATTTATTTCACCAGCGTCCGACAGAAGCGATCGATGCGTTCCAAACCCTTCTCCAGGTTCGCCATGCTGGTGGCGTAACTGAGGCGGAAGTAGTCGTACGCGCCAAACGCGATGCCGGGCACGGCGGCAACCTTCTCCGCTTCGAGCAGCTTCGCGCAAAAGTCCGTGGACTTGAGGCCGGTTTTGGAAATGTTCGGGAACAGATAAAACGCGCCTCTGGCATTCACGCAGGAGAGACCCGGAATGTTGTTCAATTTCTGGTAGGCGAACCGGCGGCGCTTGTTGAATTCCACCAGCCAGCCTTTCAAATGATCCAACGGGGCGGTGATGGCGGCCAGCGCGCCTTTTTGGGCGAACGAAGTCGGGTTGCTGGTGCTGTGGCTTTGGACGGCGTCAATCGCCTTGGCAATCGGCTCCGGCGCGGCCAGAAAACCGAGCCGCCAGCCGGTCATGCTCCACGCCTTGGCAAAGCCGTGGACGATGATGGTGTGTTCCTGATGCGCGGGTGAGAAACTGGCGACGCTCTTGTGCACCGCACCGTCATAAAGCAGGTGCTCGTAAATCTCGTCGCTCATGATGAGCACGCCTTTTTCGACGCAGATATCCCCGATGGCCCTGGTTTCCTCCGGCGTATAAACACTGCCGGTCGGGTTGCTCGGTGAATTGAGAATAAGCAGGCGGGTGTTTGGTGTGATGGCGGCGCGGAGTTGTTCCGGCGTGATTTTGAATTCCGTTTTGTCGGTGGTTTCCAGAATCACCGGCCTGGCGCTCACGAGCTTGACCATTTCCGGATAGCTTAGCCAATACGGCGCGGGGATGAGCACTTCGTCGCCTTCCTGGCAGGTGGCGAGGATGACGTTGTAGCACGAATGCTTGCCGCCGCAGGACACGATGATTTGCGACGGCTTGTAAGTCAGGCCGTTTTCGCGCTTGAATTTGTCGGCGATGGCCTGGCGCAATTCCGGGATGCCACTGGACGGCGTATATTTGGTGAACCCGGCGGCGAGCGCCTTGGCGGCGGCGTCCTTGATGAATTGCGGTGTGTCGAAGTCCGGTTCGCCGGCGCCGAAACCGACGACGTCCTCGCCGGCGGCTTTCATGGCCTTGGCCTTGGCATCAATGGCGAGGGTGAGCGACGGTGACAGCGACGCGGCGCGTTGTGAAATTTTGTAATTCATTGGCGTGAAGAATTTACGCGCTGCGCTACGAAGTTCAAGGAAGGAAATTAAGGCTAACCCTTTGATAACCAATTGGCTCGTTTCCCTCTTCACGCGCTCATGCCTGGTGGGAGGGGCAGGAAGAAGAGAAATTGCTCCACCTCACCCCGGCCCCCTCCCACCGCTTCAGGGAGGAGAGGGAGATGGTTGTTTTGTGGACTGCAGCGATTCGGGGCAAAAGGCAAGGGCGAAGCGTCGTGGAGCGCGCCAGTCCTCTGGCGCTTTGCACTGAACGGCGGGGCCAGTTGTTGAAACCGCTACTCGGCTTTCGGTTGCTCGGTGAATTCAATCACGTCCGCCGTAACCGTTACTTTGGGAATGGAAAACAGAATCAAATAGATGGACGATCGATCTTCGGTTTGATTGGCCAACGCGATAGCCCGGCCCGTCAGTGGCTCGCCGGTTGATTTATATAAGTGCGCCTTGGCCGTCGCATAGGTGGGGTTGGCGAATGGAATAATGCCCAGGAGCCGAAACCCGTAGCTCTTTCCAATGGCCCCGGGTTTGATGACCCGGTAGTTCTTCTGATTCAAGGAAACGTCCGTCCCGGTGGTTTGTCCATTGAAACTGCCAGTGGATGAACATCCTGTGGCCAGGCCCAGAAGCATTGCGCAGGCCGCCACCAGGGCCGGCCATCGGGAAATAGATGCCACATATTTCATATTTCAATCTTTCATTCTGATTCTCTGATTCACTTGATTGGGTGTTTAATTTCTTTGCCATCCACCCGTATCCATGGAGATTAAGCACAAATGAATCATCTTGGCAAGCATTGAAGCAGGGCTAATCCGATTGCGGGATGAACGGCTGGGGCAGGGACATTTAACTTCGATAGCGTGCAATTGGTTAAGCCGGGAGAAAAGCGGCGGTGAACGCGCCGCCATCCAAATACTTCGTGACCTCGGAAGCACCCGGCAGTCGTGCGAGCGTCTGGAGTGCGGTGACTTCAGCGCCGCTCATGGATAAAGGATAAGGCAAATCCGCTTGTTCTTTTGCCTGCAGAATATCGGAGCCGACTCATTCAGCTCTGCGGGACTGCTATATAGCTTTGCTTCACTTCGCCGAAAAATACTTGTGCGCGTACCCATTGAGCCTGCCGTCGGTGGTGAATCGCGGGTAGCCTGGTCCGGCTGCTTTTGTCCATCGGCTAAAGCAAATCAATTAAAAGCATGGCCGCAAAAATGCACATAAGGCACAAAACAAAGGCTATTTTTGTGATTTTTGCGCCTATTCGCGGCTACAGAAACAGTTAAACCGCTCTCTAAACCGCCTTGAGGATGGTTTCGACGGTGGTGTGAAGTTCCGACAGGGTGAAGGGCTTGGTGAGACAAGGACGTTTTTCCGTTTCCAGGAAATGGCGCATCTCGTCATTGATGACGTCGCCGGTGATAAAAATAATACGCTGGCAGAATTGGGGATTGGTGCGGCGCACCTGTTCGTAAACCTGCTGGCCGTTCAAACCGGGCATCTTCCAGTCGCAAAACGCCAGGTCGAAATGATTTTTGTCCAGTTTGTTCAGAGCGGTTGTGCCGTTCTCGGCCACTTCCACCTCGTAACCACGAAGCTCAAAGTCGTCGTGGATCAGGTTCAGGATGGGTTTTTCGTCGTCAATCACCAGCACGCGTTTGCCCTGGCCCTCATGGGGATCCGGTTTTTCCAACTCCGGCGCTGCCGCCAATTCGACGGGAGTTTCCGTTTTCTCCGCGATGGGCAGTTCGATGAGAAAGGTTGCGCCTTTGCCCAGCTGGCTCAGGGGCGTGATCGTGCCGCCATGTTCCTTGATGTAACCGTAGCACAAACTCAGACCCAGGCCGGTGCCCTTGCCAACCTCCTTGGTGGTAAAAAATGGATCAAAAATGCGCCGCAGATGTTCCCGGGGAATTCCGACCCCGTTATCCTGGATGGTGATGCGGATGTTCGGTACGCGGGTTTCGGTGGTGATTTGGATCCGGCCCCCTTGTCCGCCCGCCTGAATTGCTTCCTGGGCATTGTTGATCAGGTTGAGCAACACCTGCTGGATCTGGCTGGTATCTGCCAGCACCAGGGGCAGATTGGGTTCCAGTTGGGTGACCACCTCAATGTTGCTGGTGCGCAACGAATACCCCACGATCTCCAGAATC
>DATEGR010000117.1:0-2161 GCA_035279985.1 Verrucomicrobiia bacterium | reverse complement strand
CGGTGTGGACGTGGTGGCGGTTTCGACCGCGCACGGCCACAGCCAAGGCGTGGGCGACACCGTGAAGGTGCTGCGCGACGCGTTTCCGAAACTGCCCATCATCGCCGGCAACATCACCAGCGCGGCGGGCGTGGAGTATCTGGCCGACTGCGGGGCGAACGCCATCAAGGTCGGCCAGGGGCCGGGTTCGATTTGCACCACGCGCATCGTGGCGGGCGTCGGCATTCCGCAAATGACGGCGCTCTACGTCTGCTCGCGGTCGGCGGCAAAGAAAAAGGTTTCCATCCTGGCCGACGGCGGCGTCACCAAATCCGGCGACATCGTGAAGGCGCTGACGCTTTCACAGGCGGTGATTTGCGGGGGCATTTTCGCCGGCTGCAACGAAGCCCCGGGCGAGGTGGTTGAGATCAGCGGCAAGTATTACAAGCAATACCGTGGCATGGGCAGTTTCGCCGCGATGAAAGCCGGTTCGGCGGCGCGGTACGGCCATTTGCCCCACCCGACGCAGAAGGTCGCGCCCGAAGGCGTCGAGGCGCTCAAGGAAGCGTGCGGCTCGGTGGATCGGGTGCTGGCGCAGCTCATTGGCGGCATCCAGAGCGGCATGGGTTATCTCGGCGCGGCCAACCTGGCGCAACTCCGCGAAAAGGCGCGTTACATCCGGGTCAGCCCCGCCGGCATGCGCGAAGCCGCCCCGCATGATGTGGTGGAATTGAAGACGGGAAATTAATTCCTAAAACTCAATCGGCTCGTTCAATTTGCCGCATTGGGAACAGCGCGAACGGTCCACGTCCGGATCGTCGGTGTAAACGTACCCGCAGTTGGCACAGCGGAAAATCCGGTCTTCGGTGTGGGTCGGCCAGAAGCGGCGACGGCGCATCTCGGAATAAATCCCCAGGGCACACAAGGCGCCGAGCGCCAGCGCCACATAAATCACGATAAGCCAGTCGGCGGACATGTTATTCCAGGTCAACCGGGGCGTTCGTCGCGGGCGGCGCGACGGTGCACCAGTTGAAAATCAAGTTGCCGATGGTCAGATCGGAGGCGGGTGCGAAGCGGGCGGCGCGGGCCAGTTCCAGCGCGCGCCGGTCGGCATCCGCATTGCGGACTTCGCCGGAATTAGCGGATGGCAGCAAAACCGCCGAGACGACTTCGCCCGCGGCATTCACGAGCACCTGCACCTTGCTGGGCGCGATCACGTCGGCGTAAGGCCAGGACGGCAGTATCATGGGGGCGAGCAATCGCCGCCGGGCAAGGTCGCCTTCAATGCGCAACGTTGAAATTTCGGCAAACTTCGGTCCCTGCGGCACCAGCGGCACGGTAAACCCGGGCGGTGGTTTCAACTCAAACTTAAGGGTGGCAAAATGGTTTGTCTCCATGAACCGGTTAAAAATAGCGCCCAGGTCCCCGGCCGGAAGTTGCAGCCAGCGCGGCGGTTCGGTCCATTCATGCTGGGGAAAATGCAAGGGCGGTGGTCTGATCCAGGCCGCGGAGAAACCATTGATGTTCGGCAGAGCGAACAACGTCGGGTCGTTCAACATCAGCCATTCGCCCGCACCGGCAGCCAGTTCCAACCGCGGCGCGTTTTCCACGGCCATGGGCGTGATGGGTTTGCGCGTGCCGAAAATGAAAATCAAGGCGATGTGGGCAGCGAGGACGATCAGAATCAGCAGCAGCCAGCGGCTCAACGGCCAGGAACGCCCGGTTCGGGGTTTGGTTTCCCCGGCCGCACCCAGTTCGCCGGATACAGTCTTCATGGCCGGCCGGGCTCATTGACGACCTGCGGAAGCGTGGCCAGCAGAACGTCGTGAATGCCGACTTCGCGCGCGAGCATCGTCAGGTGGACCAGTTGGCCGTAAGTCACGGTCCGGTCGGCCTGCAGGATGAGCGTGAGCGGTTCGCGGGAATTTTTCATGGCGGCGTACAGGTGCGTTTTTAACTCGTTTTCCGTGATGATTTGATTCGCAAAAAACAGGCGCCCTTCGGCGTCAATCGCGACCGCCACCGTCGGCTTGTCCGTGCCGGGCAAATTGCTGGCGACGGGCAGGCGCAACGACAAACCGGGCGTGGGCAGCAGCGAGGCCAGCGTCAGGAAAATGACCAGCAGAAAAAAAACCACCGCAAACGGCGCCACGTCCAGCGTGCTGCGCAACAATCGGGCATT
>DATEGR010000116.1:0-7274 GCA_035279985.1 Verrucomicrobiia bacterium | reverse complement strand
GACCAAAACGAAATAAAGTTATGAAAAAAACGGGTGCTCTCATACTGATGTTCTGCGTCGCCGCACTTTTTCAAGGCTGCAACCGGAACAACGAAACGACCAATGGCGTGGCGCAAAAGGAATTACGCCTGGCCTTTGTCGGGAGCAGTTCAGACGATTATTGGTCCATCGTGCGTCTGGGTTGCGACGGTGCGGTGCGCCAGCTCGGTGATGTCGATTTGGATTTTCGCACGCCCACCGCCCGCACCGCGGCGGCGCAGCAGGAAATTTTAAGCGAGTTGGTCGCGCGCGGCGTTGATGGCATTGCCATCAGCCCGATTGACGCCGAAAACCAGACGGACTTTCTGAATTCCATCGCCGGCAAGGTGCTGCTGGTCTGCGCGGACAGCGACGCGGAAAAGAGCAAACGTGTTTGTTATATTGGCACGGACAATGTCGCCGCCGGAACGCAACTGGCGGATTTGCTCAAAGCCGCGCTGCCCCAGGGCGGCAAAATTATTTTATTGGTAGGCTATCCCAGTGCGCAAAACGCCAGGGAACGCATCGAAGGCATCACCAATGGCCTGGCCGGGTCAAGCATCCGGATCATTGACACGCTCGCGGACGATACCAAAAGCGCGCTGGCACTCAAGAACGCCCAGGATGCGCTGGCCCAATACCCTGACCTCGCGGGCATGGTCGGCCTTTACAGCTACGACGGACCGGCCATCCTCACGGCCGTCCGGGGTGCGAACAAGGCCGGGCAGGTGAAGATCGTCTGCTTTGATGCCGAGGCGGACACGCTGGCCGGCATCGCCGCCGGCGACATTTACGGCACGATTGTCCAAAAGCCTTTTTCGATTGGCCGTGAAACCATCTTCCGCATGGGTGAATATCTTCGCGGCGATAAGACACAGTTGGCCGGCGGGAAAATATTTATTACCACGCACGCAGTCACCAGGGACAATGTGGCAGCCTACCAGGCCTCGTTAAAAGCCCTGCTTCGGCCGGGAGAGTAAGACGAATCGCAGGCCGGGAAACCCGTCCAAAGTTGCCGGCACTTGTGGCGGTGGCAGTTCCAAGCGGGTACTGCGTTGAATCATCCGCCGTGATTTCGCTAGACAAATCGCATCGCCCGGCGCGTCATATAAGGTGAAATGCGGCGGGAACCGGAACTCGAACGGCTCTACGACGAGCACGCCCGGACGCTTTATGCCTTTCTCCTCAATTTCACGCGCGACGAGTCCGACACGCGCGATCTGCTCCAGGAAATTTTCGTCAAGCTGGCCCGCAATCCGGAATTGCTGGGCGGCATTCGCGATGAACGCGCGTTTCTCATCCGTTTGGCGCACAATGCCGCCATTGATTTGATCCGCCGGCGCGGCACGCGCGAACGAACAAAGGAAAATATTGCCGCCGAACCGGTTGCGCCGTTTGCGCCGGCCAAAGATCCCGATGTGCAAACTTTTCGCGCTGAGCTGGCCGGCGCGCTGGCTGAATTGCCGCCCGACCAGCGCGCCGTCGTGCATCTAAAACTCTGGGAAGGACTCACCTTTGAGCAGATCGCCGGCGCGCTGGATATTCCCCAGAACACCGCCGCCAGCCGGTATCGCTATGGGCTAGACAAACTGCGCGCGCGCTTGCGTCCACTCTATGAAGAAATCAAATGAACCACGACGATTTTGAACAAAAACTGCGCCGCCAGCCCCTGCGGCAGGTTCCCGCCGAATGGCGCGCGGAAATACTGGCAGCGGCAAGTCGAGAGTCCGGGGTCGAGAGTCGAACGCCAAAAAACTTTTGGTCCTCGTCTGTCGTTCGTCATCTGTCGTCTGTGTTTTGGCCTCACCCTGTCGCCTGGGCCGGTCTGGCAGCAATCTGGATTTTCATCCTCGCCATCAATTTTACGCTGCGTGACACCGCACCAGTGGTGGTGGACAGATTTTCACCACCAACAACGGAAGTCATTGTCGAAGTGCGCCAACAACAGCGGTTGCTGGCCGAATTGATCGGGCCGCGTGATGTCAGAGACGCTGACCGGTCTGAATCATTGATGCCACGGCCGCGCAGCGAACGGAACTTTGAAATATCGATGGTATAGCAGTCCCGCCTTGCGGGAAGAGTACGTTCTGATTTAACAGCAAAATGAGCCGATTTACATCGGCTCCTGCAAATTAGAAACTTATGAACGAAGAACCCAAAAGCATCTGGAAAAAATCCTGGAAAGGGCCGCGGGGACTTTTCTTTTTTTGGCTGCTGATACTCGTTGCAGCATTTTTGGTCATTCTGGTGTTTGGCTGGCTGGCTCGTATCGCCGCTTCCACGACCGATTTGGTTTTAATGGCCATGACCTGGGCCATCGTCATTGCGGTAGCCGGTTTTCTGATTGTTTCGTTCATCCGTTGGTTGCGCCACTGGCGAAACTTCAAACGGTTCCTGTTCGGGGTTGCCTGTTTTGTGACGTTGATTGCGTTGTTCTATGTCGAAGAGGATTGGCGCGGGAAGCATGACTGGGGCAAATTCCAACATGAATGGGAAGCCAGAGGCGTGCGGTTTGGAGCAGGCAGTGTCATTCCCGCGCCGGTTCCGGATGATCAGAATTTCGCCATGGCGCCGGTTTTTGATACCGTCGACAAATTAATGGATCAGAAATGGCGCGCGCAGCATCGAAATCCGCACATGGGCGAAAACGGAGATTCAATGGAATGGGACACAAATCTCGTGAACCCGCTGGAAATGGCCATTTCCGAAAACGGCGAAAATCCCACCAATGGCATTGGCAACTGGCAGAAAGCAACCGCGAGCGATCTGAAAGTCTGGCAGGATTATTACCGGGCAATGGCCGCCAGGACGAACCAGTTTCCCGTTCCGGCACAGCCGCAAACGGCGGCGCAGGACGTCCTGCTGGCACTGAGTCCATACGATTCGACCATTGAACAATTGCGCCAGGCGGCCCGGTTGCCTTATTCGCGCTTTCCGCTCTCTTACGACATGGAACCGCCCGCCGCCATTTTGCTCCCGCATTTGGCCGGCCTGAAACGCTGTGCCCAGGTGCTGCAATTGCGGGCCATCGCCGAGCTGCAAAACGGCCAGGGTGACAAAGCATTGGCTGACGTGAAGCTCATGCTGCGGCTGAGCGATTCCATCCGTACCGAGCCATTTCTGATTTCCCATCTGGTGCGTATTGCCATCGCGAATATCGCGTTGCAGCCGGTTTGGGAAGGTGTGGTGGCACACCAGTGGTCGGACGCGCAACTGGCAGAGCTCAACTCGGATTTGGCGACGTTGGATTTTCTTTCTGATTACCAGACTGCCATGCGCGGCGAACTCATGCTGTGTGAAATCGGCGACATTGAATATCTGCGTCATTATCCGGAGCAAACACCGAATCTGAGCGGGGACGGCGTCGTCAATTCTCCATTGCGGATTTCGGGGTGGACCATCTGGTGTGCCATCCCCAATGGCTGGTTTTTTCAAAATGAACTGCGTTGCGCGCGTCCGATGCTGGAATGTTATTTGCCGGTGGCTGACGTCAATCAACACATGGTCCGACCGGAAGACGTTCGGCGCGCGGATTCAACCGTTACGGGCGGACTCAAGCATCCCAATCCTTATAATCTTGCCGGAAGATTATTCCTGCCGGCGCTGGGAGGTGCCGTGAGACGGTCTGCATATGGACAGGAGTTGGTGGATTTGGCCCGTACGGCGATTGCCTTGGAGCGTTATCGCCTGGCGCATGGAAACTACCCCGAATCCCTTGACGCCCTCACGCCACAATTCATAGGAAAAATTCCACACGATATCATCAACGGGCAGCCGCTGCATTATCAGCGGACCGCTGACGGTCAATTCGTGCTCTATTCCGTCGGCTGGAACGAAACGGACGATGGTGGCGTGGTCGTCTTGTCCAAAGGTTCTACGTCCAGAGTGGACATCAGCGAAGGCGACTGGGTCTGGCATTCTTCAGCCGTAAAAAATTAGGCGCAGAGATGGCCAAAACGTGACCTTGATTTTAAGCGGACAATGTTCAGGGATAAAAATTTCCGGGCCGCAAGTCTCCCGGTTCGCGCCCGGAGTCAAAGGTGGACGGATAGCAAAGCCAATCGCTTTCGACCACCCATTTGGGCGGACGGTTCCAAGGTCTGCCGGCCACGTTGTCAGCATCAAAGGTTGAGCAACCTTCCCCCATGGCCAACCCAAGCACGATGGGGGCCAGACATAAGATGCTGATGCGCGCGGAGCGCATAAACCTGCGGTCTAAGTTGAACTAAAGAGGAAAAGAGCGGATTTCCATGGAGCATGTCCCGATACCAGATTTCTCCCGTGTCCCAATCATACTCCTGCGCCCATACGGGCGTGTAGGACCATCCTCAAGCACAAATCAATCCGGGCGGCTCCTTATTCGTTCAAGCCCCACCGGATCTGGCCGCGTGTGTCTCGGAGCAACGCCTCAAGAATCGGACCCATCTCCGTCGCCTGCATCCGAATCTGCTCCCTCATCTTCTCAGATTCATCCACCACCAATTCGATGTCGGTCTCCGTAATTTCCAGTCGCACTTGTCCGCCCGGGCCGTTTGTGCCGTTCATAGACTGCGTGGCCGGGTTCATATTTGAACCATGAGCCGATCGGACACGGAGTCAAGTCGGAAATTCCCTGGTCTTGATATAGGCGGGCCGCCTAGAGAAGGAACTCCGGTTTCATCGTCGGCCCGAGCTTTTATCGGCTTGTGTTCGGCAATCGAAGGAAGGAACGTTTGGTGTCATGTCCGCAAACCATCAAACTGCCGATGCCCATCCGCCGTCTCCGCATTCGAAACGGCTCCGCGTGATGGGCGCCGTCGTGCTGCTGCTGGGACTTGCCGGCGCCGGTGCGGTTTATTGGGTTCGGACGCACACCGGTGAACCGACCGAGGACGAATTGCTGGCGGGAAATACCAGGGCGGAGGTTCATCAGATGGGAGTCCTTTACGGCAAAATGGGGCTTATAACACAGGAGTTGTCCGATGACCTGAAACAGCCCGGGACGCAGGCGTGTATTATTGCCATTATTTCGATCCTGATCGCCGCCGTGTGCTTTTATTTTGCCCGGCTGGAAGACGATGAGCACGAAGTCCGCTGACGGGATGGCAGAGTGACGAAACAACCTTGCGGAACCGGCGCATCTCGCATAAGACGCCGCGATGTCCGAACCGTTCCAACCGGCCGATGCCGGGCGATTTGAAGCGGCGCTCCGACGTTTCGACGAGGAAAACGCGCGCGATCCGAACATGGAGATCACCGATGGCATTACGGAGCCGCGCGAATTGCTCTACGCACGGCGATTGAGTGACTGGGTGCTGCGGCTTTGTCCGGATGCTTCGGAGGCGCTGCGGCTGGCGGGGCGCTGTCAGCATCTTTGCCGCTGGGAAATCCCGCGTAGCTCGCATCCCATGACCCGCGCCGGTTATTTAAAGTGGCGCACGGCGCTGAAGCAATTTCACGCACAGAGGGCCGGTGACATTCTACGCGAACTCGGTTACGCGGAGGACGTTATTCGCCGGGTTCAGGATTTGAATCTCAAGAAGCATTTTCCCCAGGACCCGGAGGCCCGCGTTTTGGAGGACGCGCTTTGCCTGGTGTTTCTCCAATACCAATTTGCCGATCTGGCGGCCAGGACCGCCGAAGACAAGACCATCAACGCCTTGCAGAAGTCCTGGCAGAAGATGACGCCGGCCGCGCGGGCCGAGGCGCTGAAAATAAATTACGGCGACCACGAAAAAGCCGTGCTGGAACGCGCGCTCAAAGGATAGACCCAATTTCGCAGGTGGGGCGAGCAGCCTGTCCCGCTCTGCGGTGCTCCGCGCGAGCCGGAGATTTGGCTTTTAAGCCGAGCGACTCGCCAGTAATCTCGCCCCACTTTTTGATTTCGAGTGACCATGCCGCCATCGCCTGATGTACCCCGCGAAAACCAGGTCCCGCTCTGCGTGGATTTGGATGGCACGCTCATCAAGACTGATTTGCTCTGGGAATCGCTGGCGCGGCTGCTCCGGCGCAATCCGCTTTGGCTTTTTCCGGTCCTTTTTTGGTGGACGCGCGGACGGGCGTTCCTGAAACAGCGACTCGCCCGCCGCGTGGCGCTTGACCCGGCGGCTCTCCCTTACAAACAGTCGTTCCTCGCCTTTCTGCGCGAACAGAAAAGCGCTGGCCGGAAATTGGTGCTGGTTACGGCGTCTGATCGGGATATGGCCTTGCCCGTCGCCAGGTACGTCGGGCTTTTTGATGAAGTGCTCGCCAGCGATGGGCGGACCAATCTCCGGGGCAGGAATAAACTCAAAGCGCTCATCGAGAAATTCGGCGAACGCGGTTTTGATTACGCCGGCAATTCCTCCACTGACCTGGCTGTCTGGCGCGGTGCGCGGCTGGCGATTGTTGTCAACGCGGGTCCTGCGTTGGTGAAACGCGCCGCCGCCTGCGCCCGGCCCGGCCCGGCATTCACCATGGACTATTCGCCGTTCGGCACGTTAAGACGGTTTCTCAATGAACTTTTTCTGCGCAGCGGTTATCTGGCGGCGATTGGTGCAGGACTTTTGCTGACCGCGGCGTTTCCCAAATTCGGTGTCGCCGGGTTTGCCTGGGTTGTCCCGGGCCTGCTGCTGGCCATCGCGCAGGGCAAGACCCGGGGCGATGCTTTTCGTATCGGATACGTTGCCGGTCTGGCGCACTTCCTCTCGTCACTTTACTGGTTATTGCTGATTCCGGTGGATTGGTTTCCAATTTTGGGCTGGATTTCGCTGGCCGCCGTGCTCGCGCTGTTCGTCGCCGCCTGGGTCTGGCTATTGGCCGGAAAAATCGGTGAAGGCGATTGGGCGCGCCGGATGCGCTGGTCGCTGGCGGGTGCGGCAGCCTGGGTGGCGCTCGAAATGGTGCGCGCGCGGCTGTTTGGCGGCTTTCCCTGGGACTTTCTCGGCGTCTCGCAATACCGGATGGTTCCGCTCATTCAAATCGCCTCGGTGACGGGCGTGTACGGCGTTTCGTTTCTGGTCGCGTGGTTTTCCCTGTCGCTGTTCTCCTCCGCCCGCGCGATTTTCGGCAACCCGGCCCGGCGCTTCGTCTGGCAGGCGGAAATGGTCCTGCCGCTGGTAACCGTCATCGGTGTGTTTATCTTCGGCTACGTGCGGGCGGAGCCGGAGAATTCGCCGGGAACGATGCTGCGGCTGACACTGGTCCAGCCGAGTATTCCCCAGACGTTGATTTGGAATCCGGCCCAGGACGAGCAACGGTTTCAACAACTGATTCAATTGACGGGGCAAGCTTTGGCT